>WGFP01000075.1 GCA_015492195.1 Acidiferrobacterales bacterium | reverse complement strand
GTAGTCCTTTTCGATTCCGGCCATGATGCGGAGCAGTGTGGATTTTCCGGCGCCGTTTAAGCCCAAAACGCCGATCTTTGCCCCTGGAAAAAAAGAAAGCGAAATGTCCTTGAGGATTTCGCGCTTGGGCGAAACAACTTTGCCCACGCCTTGCATGGTGTAAATGAATTGGCCGGACATCAGAATCGCGTGTTGCCTGACTGACGATTAATACTTGAAGAAGTATGGCGGTGAAGGATGGTCGTGCGTCTGTCCCTATCTTCCATTATTGCCGGAGGCCCACTGGGGCGTGGCATGATCGGAGGAAGAAAGCGTTGTTTCACCGGAAAACTCATAGCCCAACCCTGAATCGGCTTGTTGAAAATAATTCCCCTGCACGTAGTCCACGCCGAAATTCCACAATGCCGCCAAGTTGTCCGCCGCCTCGACGAATTTGGCGATGGTTTTCTTGTCCAGCGCCTTTGCAACGTCGAGAACGGCCTTAAGCGAAGCCTGGTTGACATTATCGCTCGCCAGATCGCGTATCAACGAACCCTCGATCTTCAAGTACTCGATCGGAAGCTCGCGCAGATGATTCAGGGTATTAAGATTACTGCCGAAGTTGTCGATGCAGAAATGACAGCCTATTTGCTTTACTGCCCGGAAGAATTTTCCCGCCGCCTCAAGATCGGCGATAACCGCCGACTCGTCAATCTCGAATATCAGATATGCCGGTTTGAGTTTTGCGTTTTCCAGGCCTTGTTTAATCAAGGGCAACAGTTCGGCGTCCTTGAATGCCGTAGGGCATAAGTTAATAAAGAAGCTCGCCTGTCGGTCTTCCTGATGCAAGGCGGATAGGGCCTCAATTGAGTTGCGCACCACCCAGCGGTCGATGGCATCGGCCTGGCCCGCCTGTTCGGCGGCGGACATGAACTCTCCCGCCGAAACCAGCTCACCGTTGTCACCCACGAGCCGCACGAGCACCTCGAAATATTCCGCGGGATCTCCATGCAGATTGATAATAGGCTGGTAGGTCAGTTCGAAACCGTCCTTATCCAGCGCCGCCTGTATGCGTGTCTGCCACGCAGTGGATGCAGCGGATGGTTTCCGTTGGGCCGTGGGTTTTTTGGCCTCCAGTTTCTGGACGGGGGGAGCGGGTCCAGTTTGCTTGGGTTTACCCTGTTCACTGGCATGATAAATTTTGGAAAGAATCTTGTGTGCGCTTTCGGAATTGCCGTTGATCAGGGTGACTCCAAACGTGCAGTTACATTCAAAACTGCGGCCCCCGTCGGAGAAGGGGGTGGCCTTGAGCGTTTTTACAAGAGCATCCGCGGTTGCTTTCAATTTCTTTTCATCGGTGTCACGCACGAGTATGGCAAACTCATCCCCCCCAAAGCGCGAGAGCATGGCGGCCCCGTCCAGTTTATCGCGGAGCAAGCGCACGACTTTGAGCAGGAAACGGTCACCGGCCGCATGTCCGGCCTTGTTGTTGATGTGTTTAAGCTGGTTAAGGTCAATATAAATAACGCCGTCCATGCCGCCTGCGCGTTTTACTTTTTCCACCGACTTTCCTATCTCCTGGATAAAGTAATGGCGGTTATAAAGGCCGGTAAGCGGGTCATGCTGATTGAGGTAGTGCAGCTTGTTTTCGACCGCCTTGCGTTTGGAAATATCGGCCACCAGCATCTGGGTGCAGTTCTCGCCGTCAATGGTGATGGGTGAAAGCGTGATCTCCACGGGAAAACGGGCGCCGTCCTTTTTTACGGCCGTAAACTCCTGGGCCTTGTCCGATGCCTGCTTGCCGGGCTTACGTATGTAGTCTTTGAATCTGGCCTGATCGCTTTTATCAATCAGGTTCATTATCGGAATACCTTCCAACTCGTTTACGCTCTCGTAGCCGAAAATAGTCAGGTAAGCCTTATTCGCGTTAATGTGCATGCCATCCTGGCTGTAGCATATGGCCTCGCGTGATCCCTCGATGATCGCCCGGTGCTTGTTTTCCACTTCATCGAGCGCCTTCAGCGCCTGTCGGTATGAACGCCGCTCGTCGGCAACGCGCACCTCCCGCTCAATGACCGGAACAAGCCGCACCGTTTGGTTTTTCATGACAACGTCGTGCGCGCCGGCGCGCATGATCTTGATCAGGTCGGCATCATTGATGTTTCGGGTGAAGACGACAAAGGGAATGTCAAGGCCGGCTTTTTTGAGAACGTCATGGGCCATTTGGGCGCTGAAATGGGGCAGTGCATATTCCGAGACCACGGCGTCCCATCGCCCCTTATCCAGCGCCGCCTGCATCCCGGAGAGGTCCTGCACGCGCTGGGTTTTGAGCATGTAGCCCCCTTTGCGCAGGGCAGTGGACGCCAGTTCGGCGTCGTCCGGCGAATCGTCGACTATCAGAAGACGAAGTATTTTTTTATCCGCCACCAGGGGCTCCCTCTCTTGGAATTGTGGCTATATGTAATATTTTAGGATATATCATGCAAATCTTATACCATCCCTTTTCGCGTTCCCCCACGAGAAGGGAAAGGCCTTTCGTGCCGTAAAAATAGCCATTTGTTGCAGTGTCACAACCGACCAACACCTCAATTAATCACGGCTTCCCTTTTCTGTTTCGGGCCTTCAACGCGCGGAAAGGCGACCAAGTGGTCGGCCTGTACCCGGATGCCGACCCGTTCTCCGATGCAGTGGTCGGCGTGACTCGGAAATAAGGATAGCACCTTTAAACCGCTTTCCAGGCGTAACGTGTATAGAATTTCCGCTCCCTTGAATGCCTTCTGGGTCACCTCCCCCTTGAGGGGGCTGGCCGGGTCGGGGACGATGTCGTCCGGTCGCAGCAGAATTTCAACGCGTGTTCCCTTGCCCCACTGGTAGGCGCGATTCCCCTGGTATACGCCGATCTCGGTCTCGACGGTGTCCGGCGCCAGCAGAGTGCCATTTAAGAACACACCCTGCCCGATAAAATCGGCGACGAACCGGCAGTTTGGCTCATGATAAAGGTTGTAGGGCGTGTCCCACTGCAACAGGCGGCCTTCGTGCATGACGCCCACCACGTCACCGAGGGCGAATGCCTCGTGTTGGTCGTGGGTCACCAGCACCGCGGTCGTGCCCTGACGCTTCAGAATATCGCGCACCTCGCTGCTGAGCCGCTCGCGCAGCTCGATATCAAGGTTGGAAAAGGGTTCATCCAGCAGGATCAGGTCCGGCTGCGGCGCCAGCGCCCTGGCCAGAGCCACCCGCTGCTGCTGCCCGCCGGAGAGTTCATGCGGAAAGCGGTTTCCAAGTCCGGCAAGCCCGACCATATCCAGCACGTTTTTGACGACGGACGCTTTTTGTTCACCGTTCATTCCGCGCAGGCCGAATCCCACGTTATCGGCCACATTGAGGTGGGGAAACAGGGCGTTGTCCTGAAACACCATCCCGAGTCGGCGTTTTTCGGGAGGCAGGGTAAAGCCGGGGTATGATACCCGGCGGCCGTTTAGCAGAATCTCTCCGGTGTCCAGGGGATGAAAGCCGGCGATGGCGCGCAGCACCGTGGTTTTGCCGCAGCCGCTCGGTCCGAGCAGGCAGACGATGTTGCCGGTGTTGACGTGCATGGACAGCCCGGCCACAGCGAGGTGATCGTTGTAGCGGCATTCAATGTTTTTAAGTGTCAGTATCTCGGCCAACTTGAGTTTCCACCATGGGCGCCCTTGCTCAAATGATAACAAATCTCATTCTCGGAAGGGACGTGTTATTTGGCCAAAAACGGGTGTTCGCGGGGAGCGTCGGGGGAGAATCCCGCCGCCGCGGCCGTTATTTCGGCTTGTCCGTAAGCAGGAATTCCAACAGGGCCTTTTGCGCGTGCAGCCGGTTTTCCGCCTCGTCCCAGACGACGCTTTGGGGACCGTCGATCACCTCGGCGGTTACTTCATGGCCGCGGTAGGCCGGCAGGCAGTGCATGAACGCCGCATCTTTTTTCGCCTGCTGCATTAAGGCGCTGTCCACGCGAAACCCGTCAAAGGCCTTGAGGCGTTCCGCCTTTTCGTTTTCCTGCCCCATGCTCGCCCAGGTGTCCGTCACGACGATGTCCGCTCCCTCGACGGCGCGGGCGGGGTCCTCTGTCAGGGTGACATGTTCCCGGCACGTCTTGAACAGCGCGGCGTCCGGTCCATATCCTTTGGGATGGGCGATATTGAGGTGAAAGCCGAACCGGCACGCCGCCTGCATCCACGAATGGCAGACGTTGTTCCCGTCACCGATCCAGGCCGCGGTCCGGCCCGCGATGTCCCCGCGTTGTTCCATGTAGGTCTGGATGTCGGCAAGCAGTTGACAGGGGTGGTGCCTGTCGGTCAGCGCATTGATGACCGGAACCCGCGAGTGCGCGGCGAAGCGTTCCACCATGTCGTGGTTGTTCGCCCGGATCACGATCACGTCCACCATGCGCGACATGACCTTCGCGGTGTCCTCCACCGGTTCCCCGCGATCGAGGTGGGTATCCTGCGGCGACAGGAACAGGCTGGCGCCGCCCAGCTGGGCCATCCCGGCTTCGAAGGACACGCGCGTGCGCGTGGACGACTTCTCAAAAATCATCGCCATGGTTTTATGCTTAAGCGGCGTGTACGCCTCGCCGCGCTTGTACGCGGCCTTGATGTCGACGGCGCGCTTGATCAGGCGCTTGAGCTCGTCCGCGGTCAGGTCCAGCAAAGTAAGAAAGTGGCGCGTTTTCACTTTTCCTCCAGAAACCTTTTTACGATGCCGGACAACTCACTCACGAGGTGATCGGCTTCCTCGTTGCGCAATATCAGCGGCGGCAGCAGCCTGATCACCGACTCCGCCGTCACGTTGATCAAAAGGCCCTGTTCAAGCGCCGTCTTCATCAGTTCCTGACACGGCTGATCGAGTTCGATGGCGAGCATCAACCCCCGGCCGCGAATGTCCTTGACACCCGTTACGCCTTCAAGCGTTTTTCTGAAACCCGCAAGCATTCGCTCGCCAAGCTCGGTCGCACGCCGGTCGAGTTTGTCGCCGGACAGCGTATCCAGCACGGCCAGCGCGGCGCGGCATGCCAGCGGGTTGCCGCCAAACGTCGAACCGTGACTGCCGGCCTGGAGCGTTCCCGCGGCTTCCCCGCGCGCGAGGCACACCCCGATGGGCATCCCATTGCCAAGCCCTTTCGCGAGCGTCATCACGTCGGGCAGTATCCCTTCGTGCTGAAAGGCGAACCATTTGCCCGTGCGGCACATCCCGGTTTGAATCTCATCCAGCATCAACAGCCAGCCGTGTTCATCACACAGCGTACGCAATGCCTTCAGGTAGCCGGAGTCGGGGATCACGATGCCGCTCTCGCCCTGGACGGGCTCGACCAGGACCGCGACCACCTCGGCGTTGTTGGCGCCGACCTGGCGCACGGCGTCGATATCGTTGAACGGCACGCGGTTGAAACCTTGCACCAGCGGTTCAAAACCGGCCTGGATCTTGCGGTTGCCGGTGGCCGTCAGGGTCGCGAGGGTGCGGCCGTGAAAACTGCCTTCCGTCACGATGATGGTGGGATGGCGGACCTTGCGTTTGTGGCCGTGGAGGCGAGCCAGCTTGATGGCGGCCTCGTTGGCCTCGGCCCCGGAGTTGCAGAAAAAGGCATTGTCCATGCCGGAAACCCGGCACAGGCGTTCCGCCAGGTTTTCCTGCAACGCAATGTGATACCAGTTCGAGGTGTGGATAAGTTGCCCGGCTTGGTCGCAGATCGCCTTGGTAACGGCCGGATGGGCGTGGCCCAGGCCGCAGACGGCAACCCCGGAGAGGGCGTCCAGGTATTTCCTGCCTTGGGTGTCCCACAGCCAGGCGCCTTCGCCGCGCACGAACGCGACGGGCAGGGACGCGTAGGTTTGCATGAGATGTGTCATAAAATGTAAAAGGCGCCCTGCCTGCAGGGCGCCATCAAATTCAAAGGGAAATTCTAGCCCTTCTGACCGATAACGCAAGCATTGAAAAACAGCGCCTTCAAAAAAGAAAGCCCGGCAAAGCCGGGCTTTTTATCGGAGGCGCTATGCCCTAAAAAATATTGGGCAGGCCGTGTGCCGCGCTGCCGGTAATCATGAAGAACAGCATGGGGATGGACAGCATGGTGTTGGTGCGTGACGCCAGGAACGCGATCCGCGCCGCCTTGGCCTTTTGCGCGTCGTCGGCCTGGACCATTCCCAGCACCTTTTTCTGGTTTGGCCAGATGATGCCCCATACGTTGAGGAACATGATGGTACCGAGCCAGGCGCCGATGCCGATGGGGGCGGCGGTGCCTTGTAACAGGAACGCGTTGCCGAGGCCGATGCCGGCGCGTTCGAGGTAATAGGCGCCGGTGAGCCAGGTTACCAGCGCCGCCCAGCGGAACCATAACAGCGCCAAGGGCGCGATGTGTTTGGTGATGCCCGGCGCGGAGCCGTCGGCTTTGGCCTTCGGCAGCCCCACGGCCTGCACGAAGTTGAAATAGTATAAAAGACCGATCCAGGTAATGCCGGCCAGAACATGTAACCAGCGATCAATAATAAGCTCCATGGTTTCTCTCCCGTAGATATTTTCGTTGGTGTTTGGAGTCAGGCCGCGGCCTTGAGCAGAAAATTGGCGGCAAAGAAATACAAAATGACCGTAAGCACCAGCCCGGAAATAATGGTGCCCCAGATTGAATCGAGCGGGTTTTTCATGATTGATACCTCTGTTTTTTATCAGGTTACTGAAGGAAGAGCAGTGAATTCTTGACTACTTTTGTAGGACGTTAGGGTAAGGCAGTTTAGGTGTGATTTCAAGACGCCGGCCGGTCCATGCCGTCGCATTTTAGGATTAATTC
>WGFP01000074.1 GCA_015492195.1 Acidiferrobacterales bacterium | reverse complement strand
TGTTTGGCGTTTCTCACTCTCGGTGCGCGTGATCAACGCTTCCCGATAGCGATTCTCCGCTTCCAGCAAATCCACATCCGACACTTGTCCCAACGAGTGTCGATCGCGCACCTTGTCAAACTGCACGAACAGTCGCGCCATGTCCTCGTTATCCACGGCATAGCGCAAGTCGGCGAGCAACACGTCAAAAAACCGCGCCATGATCTCAAGCCGACGCTGTTGACGCACATCGAGATAAACCAGCTCCCGGCCGGCAAGTTCGGCGGCGGCGGCGGTTTCGCGCCCCTGACTGCGGCCGAAATCATAGAGCCGTTTCGATATCACGAGTCGTGCGCGGCTGTCACCCACACTGCCCCCGCCGCCGGAGGGCTTCACCCGTGCCGGGGTAAGTTCCAGGTAGGAGCGCACGCCGGTTTGGGCTTCGGCCGCCAACAGGCCCGCGCGGGCGCGATCGATTTCCGCTTGGGCGAGTGCAAGATCGGGATGCGCTTGATCGGCGAAGGCCAAGGCCCGCTGTAATGTAAGCGGATTCGGCAAAGGATTGATGGATGGATCCGCAGCGGCAATGCCATAACTTGCCACGGCGAGACAAAACGCCAAACAGCCCGCCGCCGCCCGCCGCCCCTCGGTTGCGCCGTGATGCTGAAAAGTCATTGGATGATTATGACTTAATTCCTATTATTTATGGATAATTTTTTATGACGGTAAATCGTGCACCAACGACTGCTGCCGTATCAAACGTGATCAGCCCTCTTTGTCCCCGGCCTCGGACTCGGCCGTGTAATTATTGATAAAGTCATCAAGTTCCTGCTTGGTCACGGCCCCGACGTTCTGACCCACCAGTTCGCCGTTCGGCGTGTAAACATAATAAGTCGGCGTGCCGATAAAGGGGCCGGCGCCGAATTTCATCATGACTTCCTGTTCAGGCTCGGCGATCAGATTGGTAAACCGAAGGGAATGCTTGTCGACAAAGGCCTTTGCCGATTCCTTTAGGTCATAACCGTCAATGGACACACCCAAAACAATCGCGTCTTTATCTTTACGAGCCTCGTGGAAAGCGTTCACATAATGGATCTCTTCGTTACAAACATGGCAGTCATAGGCCCACACCACGACGACGACCCATTTTCCTTTTCCGATAAATTCATTGACGTTGCGATCCTTGCCGGTGAAGTCCTTCAAGACGATGCTCGGCCCGCCCGCCCACGTCACCAACGGGACCAGTAATATCAAAATCAACCAGAATCGCCGACTCACCATTGCTTGCTCCTTTTGTACCACAACGACATGCTCATAAAAATTCTTGGGGATATTTTGATCAGTAATTCCGGTGTGGGGAAACAACTATTGTCCCTTGTTGGTCGCGGTGAGCCGTTCCCGTTTATAGGCGGTGAATTTTTTGGTTTTGTACTCCCCGTTCACGACGAATTCGCCCAGCCACAGGAATTCCCGGACACTGCGGGTGACGCCGGTATAGCGCATCAAAACCCTGCCGCTGGTGTCAAAGAACATAAAAACCGGCGTGGCGCGCACGCGGTGCACCTTGAAGGCAAAATCCTTCTCGGCCATTTCCCGGCCGGAGAAATCCGTAAGCGGCGTGTCGCCTGTGGTGTCCACCCGGATAATACGAAAGTATTTGCGGTAATAATCCTGCACCACGGGCTGATTCAATACCGTTTCCTTCATCTTGGCGCACCAAGGGCATGCCGGGTCATCGAACATCACAAACAAGCCGACCTTGCCCTCACTGCGCGCCGTTTCGGCCTCCTCCGCGAGATTGCCGAAACTCTGATGGAAAAAATAACTCATGGGATCACGCGTCGCAACATCGGTGGGAGCCGCTTGCGCGCCCGGGAGAACAGCCGTGACAAGCCCCAACGCCAGTGCGCAAAAGCTAAACAAAAACAAGTTTCGTAAAGTGCGCATACCGTTATCCATGATAAATTAAACCCCCTGTCTTTGATTCTTCTTGCGCTTGGCATTCAGAGTATTAATCAGATTTTCCGCCTGTTCCTGAGTGACCGGTCCGATACGTTGGGCCATGATTCTCCCTTCCGGAGAGAAAAAATAGTACGTAGGCGTACCGATAAACATGCCCGCGCCGAAACGGCCGGCGGCGTCCGGATCACCAATCAGGTTGGGGAAATCCAGCCCCTGGTCATCAATAAATTCAAGCGCCTTTTTCTTATTCGCGTATCCGTCAATGGACACACCCAGTACCACGGCGTCTTTTTTCTTGTGCTCGTCATGAAAAAACGTCATGTGGTAAATATCGCGCTTGCAAATGGGGCAGTCGGCCGACCAGACGACCACCACCACCCATTTTCCCTGACCGATGAATTCGTTGACGTTGCGGTCATTGCCGTCGAGGTCCTTAAGAACGATGTCCGGACCGGCGCCCGCCGTCAGAAGCGGGAAAAACAGCGCCATCACGACCAACCATTTTATTTGTCTGAGCACCTTTATCCTCCGATTCGTTTAAATAGAGCGTTTAGGTGCATTCCGGGCGCGGCGACCCTATAATCCACCTGGCTATATTGGAGTCCCTTATGAGCAAAAAATTCCGTACCGAGAAAGATAGCCTGGGCGATTACCCGGTCCCGGTTGACGCCTGGTATGGCATCCAAACCGCGCGCGCCGTAGCCAATTTTCCGATTTCCGGCCGCCGGCCCGACACGGATTTCATTATTGCCCACGCCCGGATCAAGCGTGCCGCGGCCGTTGCCAATAAAGCTGCGGGCTGGCTCGAACCCAAGCTTGCCGACGCCATTATTACGGCGGCGGATGCCGTCGCCAAAGGTGAATACCACAACGAGTTCGTGGTGGACCGGTTCCAGGCCGGCGCCGGCACCAGTCACAACATGAACACCAACGAGGTGATCGCCAACCTCGCCAACGTCGCGCTCGGCGGAAAAAAAGGGGAATACCGTCCGGTCCATCCCAATGACCATGTCAACATGGGACAGAGCACCAACGACACCATCCCGACGGCCATCCGTCTGACCGCCCTTGCCAAACTGCCGCGCCTGCTCGCCGCGGCTCGCGCCATGGCCGGTGAATACATCGCCATCGCCGGCCGTGAAATGAATTCCGTCAAAAGCGGTCGCACCCATCTCCAGGATGCCGTCCCGACCACCGTGGGACGTGAATTCGGCGCCTATGCCTGGACCCTGAACCGCGTTGCAGCGCGCATTGAATCAAATCGGGTCGCCCTGTGCGAGATCGGTTTGGGCGGCTCGGCCGTGGGCACCGGCCTGAACACCGCACCGGATTATCCCCGGCTCGCCGCGGAAGAACTCGCGCGCTTGACCGCCGAACCGATCCGGGCAAGCGAGAATCGCACGGGGCAGATGCAATCAATGGCCGACCTGCAACAACTCTCCAGCGACATTCGATTACTTGCCGTCGAACTGACACGCATCAGCAACGACATGCGTCTGCTCGCCTCGGGCCCGCGAACGGGTCTGGCCGAGATCGAACTTCCGGCGGTGCAGCCCGGCTCCAGCATCATGCCGGGCAAGGTGAACCCCGTCATGTTTGAGATGTTAAATCAGGTCTGCTATCAGGTGCAGGGCCAGGACGCGGCCGTCGCCCTGATGGCGCAGGCCGGACAGCTGGAACTGAACGTGATGATGCCGGCGTTGGGATCGGCGTTGTTTGATGCGATGGACTGGCTCACCAACGCCATCAACGCGGTCACGGAAAAAAACCTGCGGGGACTTGCCGTCAATCGCGAGCGTTGCCGGGAATACGCGCATACAAGCGTGGGCCTCGCCACCTTGCTCAATACCTCCATCGGATACAGCGCCGCCGCCGAGGTCGCCAAGGAAGCCGAACGCAGCGGACAAGCGGTGCGTGATGTTGTCGTCAAAAAGGGGCTGATGAGCGCCGACGAGTTCGACCGGCTGATCGAGCAGGCAGCGATAGAAGGTAATATAACGCCACGTCGCAAATAACAAGCTGCAAAAAAACGCTTGTTACGTCAAATTTATCGCTTTACTCCTCATTCCTTGCTGCTCGTTTCTCACTTTGGCGACCGCGGCGTTCGATCCCCAGCCACAGCCGCAGCAGGTGTTCGGGAAGCAACCGCGCCAGGATCGCCGCCACGGCCAGGCCCAGCAGGGCGGCCATCCAGTCCTCCAGCCGCATCGGGATGCCGCTCCATTGTTGCAGCAGCCAGATATCCAGCGCCGCGAACAAGGCGCCCACCACCAGCATGGTGGGTCGCCAGATCACCGCGCCGGCGCCGGCATGGAGCCGCGCCACCGCGCCCAACAGGATGATCCCGAAACCCAGGTACGCCAGGGCGTAAAGCCATTTGAACAACGGCGCCTCGCTCACACCGGAGGCGTCGAGCATCTTCAGAATCTCCATGAGCCGGTAATGGGCCGATACGATCAACCCGTAATAACCCACCGCCGTAATCGTCCATGTGATCTTCGAGCGCATAGCCATCAACCTCCCGGCGAAACATATTCCATACCGCGCCCGAAGTCGAACGAACGAGATTGATCGCCTGTTAACAGGAAACGACTGACAAAAATTGTCAGTCGAGCGGATGATTTTCCTTCATACCTGACAAAAATCGTCACGTGAGAACCCGCCATGCACCCATGATGATATATGGCAATGCCTCCAAACATGATCTAAAAATTGTGTGTACCGCCAACGCTGGTTACAATTTTACACAGCCTTCCGGGGGCACATTATAAATAAACCAAGGGGATATAATGGAGTTAAAACTCTCTGTGCCCAGCCTGTCTACGCGGCTACTCACCGATGTCGAGATGAGCCCCAAGAAAGTGGAAAAATGGCTGGCCGATTTACCTCTTCTTAACATTGTAGATACCAGTCGCAAGCTTCTTTCCACGCTGACGGTATACAACCGTATTGAGCTTGAGAATAAACTCAGGCTGGAATTGCTCGAGCTGTACCGCGACCCCGTGAATCAGGTTTGCCTGGAATTGAAAAAACACTACATGGGCCTGCCGGTACCGCTTTTGGAAAAATATAAAAACATCTCCGAGAAGAGCCAACGGTTTCAAATCGAGATGGCTTTCGGATACAAGCGGATCGTACTGCATACCGAGCAACCGTATAAGCCGAAAAACGAAGCCGAACAAAAAGCAAAAACCGCCCTGCCGATACAACGCGCGATCAGATACCTGGCCGAGGCCATGGCCATATCCTACCGGACATATTCCACATACCCACAGGGTGTCTGGCAGGAGATACATGCGCTTTATAAACACGCGGAAGCGCAGGGGCTTGCCGACGTGATTGTCGAAGACCCTCTAAACAGCGTCCAGAAACAAAGCAGCGTAAGTCATGTCTACAAGCAGGCACTGTTGCTCGATTTAAGCGACCCTCTTCATCTTCCGCCGCGCATGATCGACAAGGTTCAACATTATCTGGATCGCTGGGCACCGCTGGCACAGCTCATAAATGCTGCGGCCGATTTCGACCCGACCTGCCAATTCCTGATTGACCAGGACAGCGACCGTGCGGGCGTCTTATATACCGAGAGCGTCACCGTAGATGAACCCAAACGGTACCGGCTGCTTAATACCGTCGAGCTCGCACGCCAGATACACACCCAATTAACCGCTATCCAGAAA
>WGFP01000073.1 GCA_015492195.1 Acidiferrobacterales bacterium | reverse complement strand
TAGCGGTGGGCCTGATGTTGATTCTCGGGGGCGCCGCGGGCAATCTCCTGGACCGCCTGATAAATGGATATGTCACTGATTTTATAGATATTTATTACGGCTCCTGGCACTGGCCGACTTTCAATCTTGCCGATTCGGCGATCACCGTCGGCGCCGTGTTGCTTATTCTCGACGCCTTGGGCGTGGGTTTTCGCAAGCGGCTTCAAGAATAACGTTTACCGCCAAGAGCGCCAAGAAATAGACAGGATTAACAGGAATAAAAGCGAATGAACCTATCCTGTATATCCTGTTAATCTTGTTAATCCTGTCCATTCCCACGTCTTTGCGGTGAAGAGGATATTTTGAGAATTGGAAAACGGTACATCAGAAATGAAAATTAAAAAGGGTTCGCGCGTCACCCTGTATTACACTTTGAGTCTGGCCGACGGCAAGGTCGCCGATACTACGAAGAAGAATGAGCCCCTGACGATTGTGCTTGGCGAGAGTGATCTGATCCCCGCCTTCGAGCATCGCCTGCTCGGTTTACGGGCCGGCGACAAACGCCGTTTCGAGGTTCCTTGCATGGAGGCCTACGGGCCGAGTGAGGTGGACAATGTGCATGCACTGCCGCGCGAGGAATTTCCGCCGGAGATGAAGCTTGAGTCCGGCCTCGTGATCGGATTCGAGACGCCGTCCGGGGAAGAGGTGCCGGGCACGATATTGGAAGTGTCGGAGAAAGAGGTGGCGGTTGATTTTTCCCATCCGCTGGCCGGGCATGATCTGGTTTTCGAGGTTGAGATCCTCGACGTCAAGCCACCCGAATAAAAGCACTCTTTTATAATTTAATTAAGTTGCCCGGGAGTTCCTTCGTCGGCGCTATCTTAAAATAGCAACGGGTATTACATACCCATTATTTGTCAGTCCACCTAACCCAAGTGCCCTGGTTTTTTCTATTCCATTGTTTTACGCCCATAGCATCGATTCTGAATGCTCCGTCGCCTGCCTGTAGACCTGTTGGTGTGGCGGTTATCGTAAAGCCACAGGTCAGGGCTGGCGTTAACGTACCCGAGCCATCAGACGCACACTCACCAATGATATTCCCCGGAACCGGGTCGGCCAGTGTGTAATGTCCGTCAGGAGAATTCGTAGTGGTATAACCGAGCCCGCCGGCGGCACAGGTACGCGCTGCCGTAAGCGAACCTGCATAGGCATTACATTCAGTGAAGAAACGCTCCTGCTGATTGGCCGCTTGGGTTAAGGCAATCTGCGCGTCCGAGCGTCTGGTCTGAACCATCCATTGGGTGTAGCTGGGATAGGCGATACCGACAATAATGGCCAGGATGACCACGGTGATCATTAATTCAATCAGTGTAAAGCCGGCAGTTCGATTAATTGGCATTCTCATTTCCTTCCAACAGCAGATATAAATAATCGGATACTCTGTGTATTACTGGATGCCGTTATCCCAAAACGACATTTTATTAGTATAGCCTCGATAATTGGCCTTATTGAAGTATCAATATCTCGATAATGGTCGGGTAACTCTTTTCTTCTCGCTGTGCGGTATTAAAGGCGATCCGCGTGCCTTGCTTGAGCATGCTCAACAATCCAGGGGTCCCGCCTGTGGTGTATACTCGTGCGTTATTGCTCAAGAGGAATAGCCTGTCGTCCACTACAATCTCTCCTTTCTTAGGATTTATTGAATCGATCCTGCCGCTTTCGGCAAACCGACTGGAATATCGCTCGTCCGACGTTGTGGGTGGCGGGTCGGCGGAAAATGCAGGCGGTGCAGCACACACACCCGTTATCAGACCAACACCCAATACTGTGTAGATGATAGATTTCATGATCGTCGCCTCATCATAGGAGTTACTGGCATTTTATTTGAGTTGTCGCCAGGACTTTCTTCCACCTGGCGATTGCGGAGGATAGTTTTTGAGTACCGTAGTCTTGCCGGTCGAACCAGCGAAGCCCTTGCCTTCAATTGATTTACCGTTTGCCGAACCACGTAGAATGACAGGCGTTTGTATAATACCGATATCAAGGTTGATCCCGACTAGCGTTGTATCTCCAGTGCAATTACAGCCAAAGATATCTACCCCCAGCTGCCCGCCATGGATGGGATTCAGCTCCATAACCCAACTGGTGCCGCCGAAAGTGCATGACCCCGCCGTTTCCGGTATCAAAGTGGTAAAGATAATGCGCGGCGTAGGCCCCCCCAGTAGAACAGGATTGGCTACCGACATTTCTCCTAGGCTGCTGGTCTGGTCCGTCAGTAGGTCGACACGCCATCCCGCACAATTGCCCCCGCTAGAGCCACATGCCGTTCCTGATTTGCCCCAGTTTTGTGGTTGGCCGGTCGTGCCCGCGCTGCCCAGCTTATCGTCCGTTACAGTACGCGTGCTCAGGATGCCGATAGTCTGGGTGGCGGGGCTTATGGTTTGTGGGAGCAGGCGGGCGCGATCCACGGCGGCGTTCGAGGAGCCGGTGATCGACTTGCTGCTGTTCAGGTTGTCGTCCCAAATGCCGTAGAAAGTTTGTACCGGACTTGCGCTCGGTGTTTTATCTCCATTCTCCAGATATTTGCCGGTGCCGAAATAAACCATAAGGCCTGTTTCACCATCCGGGTGATCACCGACCTCCGGACGCTGAGTGATGGGTTGAGCGTTGCCGTTGTCGTCTACAGCCTTGAACAATGGCACTGGATTGTTGCCTTTTTTGAAGAACGAATCCCAGTTGCTCGGCGAATTGTCGGTGAGATCGATTTTCCACATGTTACCCAGGAGATCTCCTGCATAGACGTAATCGGCGATGTAGTCCCCGTCGTTGTCCACCACGGCCGGCGTGGAAAGCCCGTTGCCGGTGCCGGTTGCCGTGCCCGTTAGGTTGATTTTCGCGATCTGCGTTCCGTCAACGATATTTACCACATACAAGATGGCGCGTTCATTTACACTGTTATAGCCGTTAGCGAAAATGGCCGCCCAGGCCGTGGTCGTTGCTGAAGTTCTAACCCTAGCAATCGTGGCCCTACCATAGGTATAACCCATATCATCCGGAGTGGCGGCGTCCGTAAACTCCCACAGCGAGATGTTGCCGGCATTGCTCTCGGAGGAAAAAGCGAGATTGCCGATAACGGTACCGTCGGGATCCGTGACATCCAGGGCGAACACCCCTTTTCCGCCGCCGCCCATGCTGCCCACCAGGACCGTGCGCCAGCAGGCCGTGCTCAAGCAGCCGTTGCTGAAGTTGCCGAAAGCGTCTCCCACCGCGGGGGATCCATCAACGTAATAACGGTGAACGTAAGTTGGGTCGGTCAACAAGTTCAGATTCGAGAAGTGACTGGACATGGCCGGCACGTAGGCGATCTTTTCATCACCGGTAGCGGCATCAAATCCGTGCAGCATTCCGTCATTGGCGCCGACGTAGACCATTTCCCGGCGGCCGGTGTGGGCGATTCGAAAAGAGGAATGGGGAACGGCCTCAAGATCGGGCAGGGGTGATGGGGTTCCTACAAATATCGGGGAGGAATTCACAATGTCGCCCAATTTAAATTTGGTGCTCCCATCATTTTTAGTGCGTTCTCGGTAATTATTTCCTGTACCTTCATTGCTGGCATCCCCGCGCAGGTAGTTGAGTCTTGCCTGGCCCTCGCCGTCGGATGTGCCGGTTGCCGGATCGGCGTTCAGGGCGGTTTGCTGGCTGGAAGTCAGCGCGTCGGCGCCGCTTGTTACCCAGCGAAACGGGATACCTTTGTTGCCATTGCGGGTGATGATTGAACGTCCGGTGTCCCAGTTCTGTGCCGCTAATTGCGTATCGGCACTCCAAATCTGTGATCCAACGGTACCGTCGGGATTGACGGCTATAGCACGCAGGTCGCCGCTCCATTTCCCGCTGGTAAAACGGCCTTGGTAAATTTGCGTATTAGTGTTTAACGATCGCGAATTAGCGGCCACGGAGGACGCCGATCCCGTACGGTCATTAATACTGGAGATGGCATTAGATAAAGCCGTATCGAGTGCCGTGGGATCTTTGGCGCTCAAGAACTGGCCGCGACCGTTGTAGGCGGCATGGCGCAAGTCGTCAATTTTTTCGTCATCACCGTTGTTTGGATCCGGCCAGCTAAAGGGATCCGTGTTGTTCGGCGGATTTGCGGATAATGTTCCATCCACCCCGAATGCCACGGTGTAAGTCACCAAATGTTGATGATCTGCTTCGTCTACTCCGAGCGTTATGGGCACCTTATTTTCGAGCGTTGGCCAAAGGTCACGCTCGTAATAATTCATGGCGACGTCGGCCAGCGTATTATCGTAAGTATCGGCATAGGCCCCACCGTCGAAAGTAGTGTTGCCGGCGCTATCGGGGCTGTTCCCGTCGGCGTCGGTATTGTCGTTTCCCCTAAGGGCCGGGTCTCCGCCGTTGTAATAACCGTCCGTCATCAGGATGGTAAAGTTCTGCTGACAGGCGCCGCCGTTGGTGTTATCCAGTATGGGCGACAATGGGCTGATGGTGCCGGTATGATTGGGCGCGCTGCCGAACAATGCCGTTTGCGAGACGCCTTCAAAATACCGTCCTACATTTTCAAGTCCTCTGCGCAGAGGTGTCCCCCCGGTTGAATTGATCCGGGATAAGTTGTTCAGGAGGGTGGTTTTGTTGGCGGCCGCGGTAGTGTCGATAGGGACCGTGATGTCATCGATGTTCTCGATTTGTGTGCCTACGTTATTATTGTTATGTATTGTCGAGAAGCCGACACGATCCTTGCTTTTTTTGATCAGTTCGCTCACCGTTCGTTTTAGCACATATTCGCGTTTGCGATAATAGACATACCAGTTGGCAAAATTCTTCTTCTGGGCATCGGTCATGCTGTTAAACTTCACACCGTCGTTGTTATCGCTGACATCGCCGCATTCCCCGACATCATAAAGTCCGTCACCGTCGCTATCAGTCCAAGGGAAATAGGCGTAACGTTCGTTGCTGGTGTCCGCCAGATTGAACGTTCCGCCCGAAGACTCGTAGGGATTCTGGCGTACGTTATAATTGGGGGAAGATTCGGTACCACCGCCATAGAGATAGGCGTCAGTGTAATCGACGCCGGCGTCGTCTTTCCCTTTCCAGGGGGTATAGGTCAAACTGGGATTGTAGGCGAGGACGTTATAGGCATAACACAGCTCCAGCCGTTCTGCTGAGTTATCCGGTGTCAGGTCAAGGTTATCCCGATTGGGATTATTGTGGGCGGCGAGTGCTTCTTTGCTCTGCAAAACCTCCCAATCCATACTCCCCGAATCGTCCAGCATGTAGAAAATATTGGGTTGGACGGTGGACTCGATAAACAATGGGGAATTTGCGAGATCCAACGGTGCGGCGGTACCGACGCTCGGCATGAACAGCAGCAAGGCTGCAACGACGGACACGCAGGTTCGATGAAACGCGTTGCAACGGCGCATCGGCTTTGCAGCAAGGAGTTGCCGATTCTGATTGGATTTATGCATACTGTTCATAACTGCCTCCGGATAATCCCGCGACTACGTAAACTATTGTCAAATTGTCGCAACCCATTCGTCTCGTCCAGGTTGTGCAAGATCGATCAATTGAAAAACTGTCCATAGGTTGATTGGACCATGGCCTGCGCGGCGTCGGTGCCGCCCGTCCCCCTGGCCGTGATTCTCAGTATGGTCATGGTTTTGCTTGGGTACGAGTCCATCACCTTGCTACCACCCGGTTCGGGTACTTCGGCCAAGTCTTCAATGATGTATTTGGGTTGCGTATTAATCTTGGTCAGTCCGCCGCTGATCGTTGCATCGGGGGTGCTAGGGTAGACTACGAGCCCCGATGTTCCCGTCCACGTCACACTTTCCCAAACAGGGACCGAGGTTGTAGATGCTACGTAAAGCCCTTTACCGGTATCGGGGAAGTTGGGTTTGTTGGTCAGCGTGCTAATCCAGTTTTCACCCACCAACAAGGCGGACTCCGCGGCCTGGAAAGCGAGGTTCCGGTCTTTCATGTTGCCGGCCATTTTTTCTTCAAGCGAGGTAGTGCTCAAGGCCGTGATCCCGAGAATTGTTAACAACAACAGAAACACCAGGGCCATGATCAGGGCCACGCCTTGTTGGCGCGAGGTTGTCCAGATATTCGAGCGTTGAGTAGGCATCATGATATTCCGTCGCTAATAGGGTAGATGGTAATTGCGTACTTCCACGGTGCTGGTAAAGCCGTGACGGCGGCGCTTGTCATTGAAGGGACCGACCGACACGCCGGCGATGGGATAGGTTTTGGGATCCAGCTCCGTGTCGACGTTGGCGGGAGTGCGCACCAGAAGCCCGACGCGAACGCTTGCAATCCTGCTCCAGTTGCTGACGTTATTGGCGGCGCGGTAGATATTGGCGACCTTGTCGGTCGGAGTACTGGTATCGGTATCTTCCCCGTAGCGGATCCGCATTTCCTCCACGCCTTCAATCAATTCCTGCGTCGTGATACTGCCGCCGGTGGCAAGTTCTTTGCGAAACAACGCCGGTTCGCCGCTGGCGCCGGTACCGATGTAATACGCCCGGCTCACCAGCTTGAACAACTCGGCATCATTGCCGTAGGTGTGTGTGAGTTTGGGCTGGATATTTCCGGAAGCCGCGTGGACAATGGTGACGTTACCGCTGCCGTTGCAATTGGGTGTGTTGGTGACTTTAAAGACATCGCCGCTTTTACAATCGCTGAGCATTAACACGTCATTTTGTGCGATGAGACTGCAAAGTGATTCGCTTTTGCTGATTTGGATATTGGCGTTGATCGGCGTGGGGTTTCCCGTTAATTTTGCTCCCGTGGTTGAGACGCGCTGGATAATAATCACGTCGCTTCCGGCTTTAACCTCTCCCGCGCTGAAGTAATCGCTGGGAAGAGCGGGGGTCCAATCGCTCAAAGCGGTGCCTGTTCCGGTGTATGCATGGCCTTGTATGCCGTTAGGGTTGAAAATTTCCGGCGTTTTGGGGCTTTTTACAATGTTGCACACCGTGCCTATTCCGCAATTTCCGGAACCGTCCGGCGCGCCCAGCTTCAGGTCGCTGTTACAGCCGGCATACCCGGCCATGCGAATATCCGTGGCCAGGAATTCCATGCCGAAACGCCCGCCTTCCTGTACCCGCGCCATGCCTTCCTGCAGCCCATACGTGCCGCGGCTGGTGGCGAATATCTGGGCGACGGCGGCCAGGATAATGAGGCCGATGGTCATGGCGACCATTAGCTCAACAAGCGTAAATCCTCGGTGATTCCAATCGGTGCGGATCGGACAGCGAAAAGCATTTCGTGTTTTGAAGGCGGATATCATAAATCGGCCTCAACGGTGAAAGTCTGGGACAGGTCGTTTTCCTGCCAGGTGATGGTGATGACCCGGACGGAGCTGCTCGTGGGTGCAAGTGAAATTGCGCCTTTTCCTTCGGAGAGATAACTGGCGTTGGCGGCATTCCATAGCGCGATGTCATAACTTGCGAGCTGCGTCGGCGTACATGACGTGCTTCCGCAGTCCGTGTAGCTTGGAATAGCGCCGGAAGAAACGGAGTCATAAGCCCCCGTCTTTCTGGCAACGGGGTTGGCGCGGATACGGTCGATCATGTCGTAGGCCTGGAGAACGGCCTGGGTGCGCTGATAAGACTGGGTGTTGAATTTCAGCCCCACGGTTTGCAAGGCCGCCAGCCCCAATAAACCGACGGACAGCACCAACAATGCGACCAGCACCTCAAGCAGGCTGAAGCCCGTATGTTTTTGCATCATGGCTGTTGGCTGATTCATTGATACAAATCTCATCTTTACAATCCTTCAGGCGCACGATAAGGTGCCGCCGTCTTTGTTTTGTCCTTGTTCGGCAAGCCTGACCCGGCCCGTGGAGTGGATAACGACAGCGCGACCGAAGTTTGCGCCGCGGTTGTCGCACACCCTAAGTTCGGCCTCTGCTGCGAGCGTGGTCAGACCGGTGCCGGTGTAAGTGATCCGATTTGCCGTACTGTCAGCATCTCCGTCTCCCAAAAGACGGTTGTTACTTGCAGCGACGCCATCCAGCTCTTCGCGGACACGAAGTACGGTCTCTCCCGCATCAATCACGCCGTCACCGTCGAGGTCGACAAAAATCACCCTGCCCGTTGTCCAGGCGTCTCCCGTTGTGGTGTTACAGGCTGGAGAGGCCGCCGTCGGATTGGCCGACTTGCAAATAGTGACAGAAACTCCGCGCTTGATCGCTTCGGACCGGGCCAGGTTGAGATCCGCGATAAGATCATTCACCTGTCCGCTCAAGCGTTGGCTCAGGATAAAACTGCTCATGCTTGGGGCGGCCAGAGTTAATAGAATGGCGGCTATCGATAAGGCGACAATGAGCTCGATAAGGGTAAATCCGGTTAAACGATAGTTAATAACGACAAACGGCTGATTATGGCAGATAAACGGTATGACACCCGGTTTATTTTGACCGACGAACGGTACTCCAGGCCTGATAAAAGGACAGGCATTGGCCCGCATTTTCGGTCCTGCGGTATATTTTTTTTCTTCATGCACGGGCATAGTCGGTTTGAGAACCCTCAAATAAACCCTAATTTTTAAGCATTTCTTTGTGCTTACCTGTTTAAGTCTAACCACCGAAACAGCGAGTGCAATTGCCGCAGATTGTCACCCGCCCTTTTTCAAACGCTGGCTCAGGTATACTTGGCGACCCCCATAGCACCTGAATTTATGCGCATGAAACACCCCGTTTATATCGTTGGTGGAGGGATTGTTGGGTTGCTTTCCGCCAGGGAGCTGGCGCGGGCGGGGAGGCCGGTGGTATTGCTGGACCGGCAGGCCGTGGGGAAAGAGTCTTCCTGGGCGGGTGGTGGAATCCTGTCCTCGCTATATCCCTGGCGCTATCCAGCCGCCACCGATCAATTGTTACGCTGGAGCCAGCAGGTTTACCCGTCGTTGATTACCGCACTGGTTAAAGCGACGGGCGTGGATCCGGAATGGACCGTTTCCGGGTTGTTAATACTTGATGCAAACATCGGCGAAGTTGAGGCTAATTTCTCGAAAAATTCGCACTTCTCCTTCGAACGTGTTAATGCGGTTCAATTGGCTGAACTGGAGCCTGCCCTCGCGATTCAACCCGAATCTGCGCTGTGGCGTCCGGATGTGGCCCAAGTGCGAAATCCCCGTCTGATCGAGGCGCTGCGCCGGGATCTGGTACAGAAAGGTGTTGAGTTTCGGGAGGACGTGACGGTAACCGGTTTCTCCCAAAAACAGGGAAAACTGGCTGCCCTCCATACGAACCAGGGGGTATTTCCGGCAGACCAGTGCCTGGCGGCGGCGGGCGCCTGGACGGCCGGCTTGCTTGAAAAGACAGGGCTGATGCTGCCGATCCGGCCGGTACGGGGAGAAATCCTGCTGCTCCGTGCCCGGCCGGGGCTAATTTCTCACATATTATTAAAGGATTATCATTATCTTATCCCGCGCCGTGACGGGCTCATTCTGGTAGGCAGCACCTTCGAGGATGTCGGGTTCGATAAATCAACGACGGCCAAGGCGAAAAACGAACTTCTGAAAGCCGCCGTGGAAATGGTCCCCGCCCTTTCTGATTGCCCGATTGAGCAGCAGTGGGCAGGGCTGAGACCGGGTTCCCCTGATAGCGTGCCCTTTATCGGTGAACACCCTGATATTTCAGGGCTTTTTGTCTGTTCCGGCCATTTCCGCAATGGGATTGCGCTCGGCCCGGCCTCCGCCCGTCTGGTGGCCGACTTGATGTTGGGGTGCGAACCCTCGTTTGACCCAGCGCCCTACCGCCTTACCCGCGAATAGGCCCATTGTTTGCAACGCTCTGCCTATTTAAGTACCTATTAGACTTAATCTATTTCCCGATTTATAATTATTCTAAATGTTGAGAGATCAGACCTATACGGATGCCGATATTGTCGACTTGCTGCGTCGTCATGGCATCAGCCCGACGAACCAGCGCGTGTCGATCGCGCGCATGCTATTTTCGCACGGGGCGCATTATTCCGCCGAGGACATTTTCCGGATAGTGAACAAGGACGGCCCGCAGGCATCCAAGGCCACGGTTTACAATACCCTGGGTCTGCTGGCTTCAAAGGGCGTGATTCGGGAAGTCATCGCCGATCCGGAGCGCGTCTTCTATGACCCCAATACCGCGCCGCACCATCATTTTTTCGATGAGGATACCGGCGAACTGACGGATATCGACGCGCAGGACGTTCATGTCACTGGATTGCCGCCGCTTCCAAAGGGCGCCAACCTGCAGGGCGTGGACGTTATCGTGCGCCTGCGTCAGACAAAATAAGCCCTTTTCCCGCATACCGTTATCTTCTGCCTCCATGGTGCACATGGCTTCCCTATCCGTATGCCTGGATATTGGTGTGCTTCATAATTGGCCTTATACTCCCGGCGCACGTCCGCCTCTTTTTTAAGGACAAGAAATGGATATGGTCCGGTGTACGGTTTACCCCCGAAGCACCGCCATGGATGGCATGTATATGGTTCGACGATGGCCGGTGTAGCTCAGTTGGTAGAGCAACTGATTCGTAATCAGTAGGTCGGAGGTTCGACTCCTCTCGCCGGCACCATTATCCTGCCCGGATCCCCGTAATGCCCGATTCTGTGATCGGGGGGCGGGCCTGTTCTTTCCGGTTAAAAGCGCTATGCAAATAGACACAACCAGCGGTTTGCTCGAAGGCGTGCGGTTTATTTCTTCGCCCAATTGTGACGCCCGACCCCAAGGGGCACCCATCGATGCGTTGGTAATTCATGCCATCAGTCTACCACCGGGGGAATTCGGCGGAACCGGGATCGAGCGATTGTTCTGTAATACGCTGGATACGTCCGAGCATCCTTACTATCGGGAAATTAAGGACCAGAAGGTCTCCGCACACCTGTTGATCCGGCGGGACGGTGAAGTGATCCAGTTCGTGCCCTTGCACATGCGCGCTTGGCATGCCGGTGAGTCCGTTTGCGAGGGTCGCCCGCGGGTAAATGATTTCTCCATCGGCATTGAACTGGAAGGATCGGATGATGCCCCCTTTGAGGAGGCTCAGTACCGAAAGCTGGCGGAGATTACCAGGGCGCTTATGCGGGCTTATCCTGACATTACGCGCGAGCGGATATACGGACATGCCGACATCGCCCCCGGCCGCAAAACCGACCCGGGCCCGCATTTTAACTGGGAGCGATATTTAAAGCAGTGTGTGTAAAGACTTGCCTTGCCCCTGGGCGGCCCGGTAAATTTATTCTCCCAGGTTTGTCTAATTTAGTCAGATTTTTGAATAGAATGGTTTTATGAGCGAGATATTGATAGCCATTTTGCTGGCGGTTGCCCTCGACCGGCTGGTGCCGGACAGGCGCGGTTTCAAAATGTTTACTTGGTACCGCGACTGGGCGGAATCGATTGAACAGCGATTTAACGGCGGCAAACGCGTGCACGGTATCGGTGCCGTCATGTTGGCAATAGTGCCGATTCTCGCGGGCATCGTGCTGATTCGCTATATTCTTGGCGAATTGGGCTGGATACTCCAGTTCGTTTTTGACGTGGTGGTTCTCTACCTGTGCCTGGACATCTGTCGTCTGGGCAAGGTGGCCGCTTCGGTCTCCGAAGCGCTTCAGACGGGCAAGGTGCAGGAAGCGGACCAGCGGCTGCGGGAATTGAACGGCAAGGGCGCACCGGATTTCACCGAGGCCGGCATCGCCCGCACCACGGTGGAGGCCGTTCTGAAGCAAGGCAACTCGCTCGTTATCTCACCTATTTTCTGGTTTATCCTGCTTGGACCGCTCGGCGCGGTGTTGCAGCGGCTGGCCTGTATCCTCGACAGGATGTGGGGCCACCGCTACGAACGTTTTGTCGAATTCGGCTGGGCGGCGGCGCGTTTCGATGATCTGCTGGGATGGGTGCCGGCGCGCATCACGGCGTTGAGTTACGCCATCATGGGCAGTTTTGAAGACGCGCTGCATTGTTGGCGCCGGCGGGTCGGCGTCTGGTCGGATATCAACAGCGGTCCGCTGCTCGCTTCCGGATTCGGCGCCATGCATCTGCAAGAGTGCGATACCGGCTTGGAGGGCGAGTATGAAGAGAGGCCTTCGGACCTCGCCGTCATTCCGGACGCCGGTCACGTGCAACGCGCCATGGCGCTGGTTTGGCGGGTGCTGCTGTTCTGGTTGGGCGTGGGAATTTTGATGGCCGGCGCCCATCTCTTCGGTGTCTTTGCCGGTTAGCGTCATTTCCTCGATGGCCGCTTTCAGTCAGAGTGAAGGTATTTTTTAATGAGATAGTCTGCAAACATTTCCTGCCACTTACATTACTATCCAGGACATTAACACAGATGACACTCGGTTATACCGGTTACATGCTGCCCGGGAGCGGTTTACGGGACCGTCGGCGGCAGGGATGCCGCCGTCGAGCCTACAGGGATGTATTCACGGCGTGTCCCGTAAACCGCTCCCGGGCATTCCTCTGGGTGTCATCTAAAAGTGCTCCCATTAGTAACTCAAAAAAATGAAATGAAGGAGCTAATACTCGGCGGCGCTCGATCGGGCAAGAGCGCGCTTGCCGAAAAACGGGCCCGGGAAAGCGGGCTCGCGGTGACCTGTATCGCAACGGCGGCGCCCGGCGACGCCGAAATGGCCGAAAGAATACGGCAACACCAGGCCCGGCGTCCCGTGGATTGGGTGCTGGTGGAGGAACCGCTGGCCTTGGCAACGATATTACGCACCCATGCAGCGCCGGACCGTTGCCTGCTGGTTGATTGCCTGACGTTATGGCTGTCGAACCTGCTCCATGCCGACGGCAAGCCGGGACAACCGGAGCCGGTGTTCCAGCAAGAACGCAAGGCCCTGTTGGAAGTGCTTCCGACATTACCCGGTTACGTCCTCTTAATAAGTAACGAGGTGGGCATGGGCGTCGTCCCCATGGGTGAGCTGTCGCGCCGTTTTTGCGACGAGGCCGGCAGGCTGCATCAGGCGTTGGCCGGGCTTTGCGACCGGGTCACGCTGATTGTGGCCGGATTACCCCATACATTGAAAGGAGCGGATGCATGAGTCTTGCCTGGCTGGAACAACCGGCCCAGACCCTCAACACGGCAATTCACGAAGAAGCGGTTAAACGCCAGAGTCAGTTAACCAAGCCGCCGGGTTCGTTAGGGCGTCTGGAGGATCTGGCATGTCGGCTCGCGGCCATGCAGGCGACCGCAAAACCCACGCTCGATCGTATCCGCATCGCGGTGTTCGCGGCGGATCACGGCGTGGTGGCGGAAGGCGTTTCCGCTTTTCCGCAATCGGTGACCGCCGAGATGGTACGCAACTTCGCCCGCGGCGGGGCCGCCATCAGCGTGTTGGCGCGCGAACTCGGCGCCACGCTTGAAGTGGTGGACGTAGGGACGGTGAATGACCCCGGCCCGTTGCCGGGGGTGATCAATCGGCGGGTGGCGGCGGGCACGGCCAACCTCCGTCGCGAGCCCGCCATGACGCCGGAGCAATTGGATCAGGCATTGACCGCCGGGCGCGAGGCGGTGCAGCGCGCCTTGGCCGACGGGACCCAGTTGTTTCTGGGCGGTGAGATGGGTATCGGCAATACCACAGCCGCGACTGCGCTCACCTGCGCACTGGTGGGCAAGCCCGCAACCGGGATCGCCGGGCCGGGTACCGGTTTAGATGCACAGGGCGTGGCCCGCAAGGCAGCCGTGATCGACACCGCCCTGGCGCATCACGGCCATGCCCTGTCCGAACCCGTGGAGATTCTGCGGCGGGTCGGGGGGTTGG
>WGFP01000072.1 GCA_015492195.1 Acidiferrobacterales bacterium | reverse complement strand
CCATACGTTCAGGACGTCTTTCCCTGGGCCGATTTTTTTCACGTCGCGTTGGTGGTCCACGTGGACCTGTCGGTGCTGGTCTGGTTTCTCGCTTTTGGCGGGGTGTTGTGGAGCCTCAATTCGACGTCCCGCTTAATGCCCCTTGGATGGTTCGGTCTGGGGACCGCCGCGCTGGGCACCGTCGTCATCATGGCGGCGCCTTTCGCGGGGGCCGGCGATCCGTTGATGAGCAACTATATTCCGGTATTGCAGGATCCGGTGTTTTTTACCGGACTGCTGGCATTTACCGCCGGGTTCGGCATGCTGGTGTTGCGCAGCATGAGTGCGATCCCCCCGGTAGGGTTGTGGCTTGAAGGCGCCGGCGCCCTGCGTTTCGGTCTCAACGCGGCCGCGGTATCGGCGGCATTCGCGCTTATCGCCTTTGGCTGGTCCTACCTGACGATCCCGGATGCCATCCGTGGTGAGGCGTACTACGAGATCTTGTTCTGGGGCGGCGGCCACGTTATGCAGTTTACGTACATTCTGTTAATACTCGTGGCCTGGCTGTGGTTGGCCTCGGCCTCCGGCGCGCAATTGCGCCTGAGCCCGCGGGTGGCGCTGTTGTTCTTCGCGCTGGGGCTGTTTGCCGTCTTTTTCACCCCGATTATTTACTTTGCCTACGATGTCACCAGCACCGAGCATATCAGGCTGTTCACCTGGCTCATGGAATACGGCGGCAGCCTGGCAACCCTGCCCCTTAGCCTTGCCGTACTCCAGGGGATCGTGCTTGGAAGACGGGTACCCGCGGCGGGACGTCCGTTGCGCGCCGCGCTCATTACCTCTGTTGTTCTGTTCGGTATCGGCGGGATGATTGGATTCCTGATCCAGGGCAGCAATGTGACGGTACCGGCCCATTACCACGGCAGCATCGTCGGCATCACCTTGGCTTTTATGGGGTTGACGTATTATTTGTTGCCGCGCTTTGGATTCGGTGAACCGTCGTTAAAATGGGCCCATGCCCAGCCGTACGTCTATGGTGCCGGGCAACTGCTCCACGTCCTTGGTCTTTTGTGGTCCGGCGGTTATGGCGTGCAGCGCAAGGTCGCCGGCAGCGCCCAGGGCCTGGAAGGGCTGCAGCAGATCGCCGCCATGGGGCTAATGGGCCTCGGCGGTGTCATCGCCATCATCGGCGGCATTCTGTTTCTGGTGATCGTTTTTGCCGCCATCTGGCGTGGACGTCAAAAGGACTTGCAGACAGGCTGAATCGGACCGAAACTATATATATTATTTAAGGGTGCCGGGATTTACTTGATCCACGCAAATCCTGTTAATCCTTATTTCATTCCCCCCGTAAAGTACTGGATCAGGGAAAAGGTGGTCAGGGCAAGGACCGTGATAATGCCGAAAAAAATGAGGCTGCGATTTTCAAAACGCGCACCGCGCGCGACCTCGATGCGGTCGAGGATCCAGTCCGAGAAAAGGTAAAGCACAATGCCGGCCAGGGTGAAATATACGATTTCCAAAGGCCCGTCTCCGTTGATCCTGGAAAATCATTTAATCCATTGATTTCGCAGATTGAAATAACCGTTATATATTTTTTGGGATGAAATTATCTTTATTTTCGATTTTTTGTCTGCCCCAAGGCCTTGATCAAGATCAAGGCCGCCGTGTTTCGGCCGTTGCTAGGCTAATTTATCCCCCTACTTCGAGATCCGGGTTCAGGAGTTCGGTTCCTTGAGGCAAATGGCGTTAAACCGGCTGCACGGCATAGGGCTTACGATCCTTGTTTTTGGCCTGTTTTGGACTTTTCCGCCGTCGGCGCATGCCCAGAGTATCGCCGACCTTTATCCCGAGGTGAAGTCATTCTTCCCGCAGGCCGATCGTTTTGGCGAGCTTCAAGGCAACCCGCCGGCGGCGCCGGTGTATCGCGGAAATAAACTCCTTGGCTTTGCATTCCTGAGCAACGACGCCGTCCGCATTCCGGCCTACTCCGGTCGACCGATCAACAGTCTGGTGGGTTTTGATCTCACCGGACGTATCACCGGCGTCCGGATCGTGTACCACGAAGAGCCGATCCTGGTGGTTGGGGTGACGGAGAAGCAGTTGCGTGAATTCGTCGAACAGTATCGCGGGATATCCGTCTTTGACCGCGTGACGGTCGGGGCCGAACGCCCGGGCTATGTGAGCGTGGATACCATTTCCGGCGCCACGATCACCGTCATGGTCGAGAATGCGACCATCATGCGTTCCGTACGCCAGGTGGCCGAATCCCGCGGCCTCACCCTGGCGGGGGGAGCCGTCTCTTATGCACCGGCACCGGTAAAAAAGGGTGCGAAGCGCCCGGCACCGCCCGCGACGGTCGGGACCCGCGCAAAGGAGGCAAGACAGCCGCAGCCGTCACCGGGCTTCGACGAAGAGCCGGTCTGGGTCACGATCTGGCGCGATCGTGCGTTCCAGATCGCGGTGTTGATCGCGAGCCTGCTGCTGTTGATCCTGATCATGCTGTTTCAGGACTGGTTGGTGCGCCGACACCGGTTGTACGAATGGGTGCGCCACTCCTTTCTGGTCTTCACGGTGTTCTTCATCGGGTGGTATACCCTGGCCCAGTTGTCGGTGGTCAATGTATTGACCTTCGTGCACGCGGTGATCCACGACTTTAATTGGGAAACCTTTCTCCTTGATCCCCTGATCTTCATATTGTGGGGGTTTGTTGCGGTTACGCTGTTGCTTTGGGGGCGCGGTGTATATTGCGGCTGGTTGTGCCCCTTCGGGGCATTGCAGGAACTGACCAACCACGTGGCGCGTCTTCTCAAGGTGCGGCAATGGGAGTTTCCCTACGTGGTGCATGAACGTTTGTGGGCCCTGAAGTACGTTATCCTTATTATTCTCTTCGGCATCTCGCTGCAATCCGTCACCCAGGCCGAGCGCTATGCAGAAATTGAGCCGTTCAAGACGGCAATACTTTTGCGATTCGACCGTGAGTGGCCATTTGTGGTTTATGCTTTGGCTTTGATTGCCATTTCCGTCGTCAACCGCAAGTTTTTTTGCAAGTATCTCTGTCCCCTGGGAGCCGCCCTGGTGATTCCGGCCCAGAACCGCCTGTTTAACTGGGTGCGTCGGCGCAACGAGTGCGGCAAGCCCTGTCAGGTGTGCGCCAAGGAGTGCGAGGTACAGGCCATAGCCCCGACCGGTGAGATCAACAAGAATGAATGCCATTACTGCCTGGACTGTCAGGTGACGTATTTCAACGAATACAAGTGCCCGCCGCTGGTGGATCAGCGCAAGCGTCGGGAACGCCGCACACGGCAGTTGGCCGCGGCGTGTCCGGAGGTCACGGTCGGCGCCGCGGGTCTCGGGGCGATCGAGGTAAGGGCGGTGCCCAAGAACGATTTTTCCGAAAAAGATGATTAAATTCAATAGATTATTGCTTATGTGCGGGCGGAGTTCTTGGGCGGAGGACGCACAGGTTTTTGCTTCGCCTCTCTTGATCCACGTCAAGGTAGGTTCTGGCCCATCCATCTACAGTCTTTTTCACACTTCAGTTTTTTTACTCATGCGGGGGACATTCACATGAAACACAGGTACAGAGTGATCGCTGTTGGCTTTGCGGCATTGGTCGCATTGCCGTTGGCCCTGAGCGGGGCGATGGCGGCGAAGAAACAACCGACACATCCCGGAACGCCGGAGGAAGAACTGCGTTACAAAGGCGCGCCGATACCGATCAAGCCGGGCGAGGCCAAGGAGGCCATTACGCCGAAGGGGCCGCGGCTGACGCCGGCGGAATTCAAACGCGCCAAGCAGATCTTCTTCGAGCGCTGCGCCGGTTGCCACGGCGTGTTGCGCAAGGGGGCGACCGGCAAGCCCTTGACCCCGGATATCACCCGGAAAAAGGGGACCGACTATCTTAAAGTCTTTATCAACTACGGGTCTCCCGCGGGGATGCCCAATTGGGGAAGCTCGGGTGAGTTGAGCGCCAAGGACGTTGATATCATGGCGCGCTACCTGCAACACGAGCCGCCGGTGCCGCCGGAGTTCGGCATGAAGGAGATGAAGGCCACCTGGAAGGTGCACGTGCCGGTCAAAGATCGCCCCAAGAAACAGCTGAATAACATCAATTTGGACAACCTGTTTTCGGTCACGCTGCGCGATGCCGGACAGGTGGCGCTCATTGACGGGGATACCAAGAAAATCGTTAACATCGTTAAAACCGGTTACGCGGTGCATATTTCCCGGTTGTCGTCCTCCGGCCGTTACCTTTATGTCATTGGGCGCGATGCCAAGGTTAACTTGATTGACCTGTGGATGAAAAAACCGGATACCGTGGCCGAACTCAAAATCGGCCTGGAGGCGCGTTCGGTCGAATCTTCCAAATATAAAGGTTTTGAGGACAGGTATGCGATCGCGGGTTCCTACTGGCCGCCGCAGTTCGTGATTATGGACGGCTACACTCTGGAGCCGCTCAAGATCGTGGCCACCCGCGGCATGACCGTGGATACCCAGGAATATCATCCGGAGCCGCGCGTGGCCTCCATTGTGGCGTCGCACGCCCATCCGGAATTCGTCGTCAACGTCAAGGAAACCGGCAAGGTGCTGATGGTGAATTTTTCGGACATCGACAACCTGAAGGTTACGAGCATTGACGCCGCCCGCTACCTGCACGACGGCGGGTGGGATTCCACCAAACGTTATTTTCTGGTGGCGGCCAACAAGTCCAACAAGATCGTGGTGGTGGATTCCAAGAAGAATAAGCTGGTGAAGCTGATCGACGTGGGTAAGATTCCCCATCCCGGTCGCGGCGCCAACTTCAAGGATCCGAAATACGGACCGGTCTGGGCCACGGGCCATCTGGGGGATGAAACCATCGCCGTAATCGGCACCGACCCCGGCTGGCGCTATAAGAAGCATGCCTGGAAGGTGGTGCGCACCCTCAAGGGCCAGGGCGGCGGCAACCTGTTCATCAAGACCCACCCCAAGTCCAATAACCTGTGGGTCGACACCGCCCTCAATCCCGATCCCAAGAAGAGCCAGAGCGTGGTCGTGTTCGACATCCGCAATCTGGACAAGGGCTACGAGGTCCTGCCCATCGCCGAGTGGGCCGATGTCGGCGAGGGACCCAAGCGCGTGGTCCAGCCGGAGTACAACAAGGCCGGGGATGAAGTGTGGTTCTCGGTGTGGAACGGCAAGGACCAGCAGTCCGCCATCGTCATCGTGGATGACAAGACGCGTAAACTGAAACACGTGATCAAGGACAAGCGCCTGATCACGCCGACGGGTAAGTTTAACGTTTACAACACGCAACACGATATTTATTAATCTTCCGGATGATAAAGGGGCGGAATCGTTCCGCCCCTTTTCTTAAGGATGGTTGTTGCATGAGCATAATGACGTCAATACAACGTCTCTCGGCGCTCAGGAGTTTACTCGTCGCTCTGGCGCTGGGCTTTTTCTGTACGCCCGTTTTCGCCGCGGGCGCCCCCGATACCGTACGGCAAAAGGAATTGCTGCATTTGCTTAAACAGGATTGCGGTTCATGCCACGGCCTTACGTTGCAGGGCGGCCTGGGTCCTCCGCTTTCGCCCGGGGCGTTGGCCGGTAAGCCGGCAACGGTATTGAGCCGGATTGTGCTTGATGGCGTTCCGGGCACGCCCATGCCGCCGTGGCGGGCCCTGCTTACCGAAGCCGAGGTCGATTGGTTGATTCAGACGTTGATACAGGGGCGGTATGAGACGCGGTAACGTCATCCCATGGCGACGCACCGTGGCGATGGTCGCCGCCATTGCCGGCGTGGGCTTGGTTTCAGCCTATGGGGCGGCGCAAAGGCTGGGGGATCTGGGCGTGGTGGTCGAACGCGCCGTCGGACGCGTTCTGGTGGTGGACACGGTCCGACGTCAGCGGGTCGCCGAGATCGGCGGTTTGGGCGATCTGTCGCATGCCTCCGTGGTCTATTCCCGTGACCAGCGCTATGCCTTTGTGTTCGGCCGCGACGGGGGATTGACCAAGATCGATCTGTTGCGCGCCCGCATCGTAAAGCGGGTGGTGCAGTCGGAAAACAGCATCGGCGGCGCCATTTCCCGGGACGGCCGTTTGGTCGCGGTCTCCAATTACCGACCGGGGGGCGTACGTATTTTTTCCGCCGATACTCTGGAACTGCTGGCCGATATCCCCGCTGTTTACGGAAACGGCCGGCGCTCCAAGGTCGTCGGGCTGGTGGACGCCCCGGGCCGGCGTTTTGTTTTCAGCCTTTATGATGCGGAAGAGATATGGGTTGCCGACCTCACTGATCCCGGCAAGCCGGTTGTGCGTAAGTTCCGTCACGTCGGCCGGCAACCGTATGATGCCTTGATCACCCCTGACGGTCGTTATTACATCGCCGGCCTGTTCGGCGAGGACGGCATGGCGCTGCTGGATCTCGAGGATCTGGATGCCGGCGTAAAACGTATCCTGAACGGTTACGGCCGCGGTCAGCGCAAACTCCCGGTCTACAAGATGCCCCACCTCGAAGGGTGGGCCGTGGCCGGCGATTACGCGTTTGTGCCCGCAGTGGGGCGGCACGCCGTGTTGGTGATCGACCGGCGGGAATGGCGTCAGCTGGGGCAGATTCCGGTTCACGGGCAGCCGGTGTTCGTCATGGCGCGTCCGGACGGACGCCAGGTGTGGGTTAACTTCGCCCACCCGCGCAACGACACGGTGCAAGTAATCAACGTGGCCACGCGCAAGGTCATCCGGAAATTAACGCCCGGCAAGGCCGTGCTGCACATGGAGTTTACCCAACGCGGTGAGCAGGTCTGGATCTCGGTGCGCGATGACGACCGTGTGGACGTTTACGATACCCGAACCCTGGAGCGCCTGGCGTCACTGCCGGCCGACAAACCCAGCGGCATTTTCTTCAGCGCCCGTGCGCACCGGATCGGCCTATGACGCATCGGAACCACGACCCTATCAACGAGACCCTGGCCATGAGCGAACTCGACAAACAGCTGCTCAACGAATTTCAGCGAGATTTCCCGCTGACCTCCACGCCTTATGCCGATATTGCCGCGCGCATCGGGGTGACGGAGCAGGAAGTCATCGCGCGGTTGCGTCAATTGCGGGCGGCGGGCGTGGTGGGCCGCGTGGGCGCCGTGATCAGGCCCCATAGTATAGGTACCAGCGTATTGGCCGCCATGGCCGTGCCGGCCGCACGGCTGGAACAGGTCGCGGCCCTGGTCAACGGTTATCCCGAGGTCAATCACAACTACGAACGGGAACACCGCTATAATTTGTGGTTCGTGGTAACCGCCGCCGACCAGGATGACATTGATGCCGTGCTGAATGATATTCAACGGCGTACCGGTATCCGGGTGCTGGCCCTGCCGATGTTGGAGAGTTACCACATTGACGTGGGATTCAAACTGCACTGGGAACCGGACGACAGAGATATCGGGGAGATCAATGCAAACCATCAGTGAACAAGACCGGCGTCTGATCGAGGCGATGCAGGACGGGTTGCCTCTGGAACCCAATCCTTACGCCGTGATCGGCAGGCGTATCGGCATGGATGAAGCCGAGGTCCTCAGGCGTATTGCGGCGTTGCAGGCATGCGGGGTTATCAAGCGCTTCGGGATCATCGTGCGCCACCGTGAACTCGGCTACCTGGCCAATGCCATGGTCGTCTGGAACGTGGCGGATGAGCAGGCGGCGCTGTTGGGCCGTCGCCTGGCAAAGTTTGACTTTGTCACCCTGTGTTATCGGCGGGCGCGCCGCTTGCCCGACTGGCCGTACAATCTTTATTGCATGATCCACGGACGCGATCGGAAAGTGGTGATGCAACAACTGGCATCGATTATTGATCGCTGCGGCCTGCGGGGCGTTCCTTATCGGATATTGTTCAGTCGCAGACGCTTCAAACAGTGCGGCGCCCGCTACCTTTCACGTGCGACAGAATTAGAACGCCCGCCGGTAACGGCACGACGGGCGGTGGGGCGGTAACCGATGGATGCGCGCGACCGGTTGATCATCAATGAACTCCAGGGCGGCTTTCCAATATGCGAACGGCCTTATGCCGAGACGGGCGCGAAACTGGGCATGAGCGAGGATGAATTGATCGCCCGCATTGACCGTCTCCTGGCGACGGAGACCTTGTCACGCTTCGGCCCTTTGTACCATGCCGAGCGCATGGGGGGCGGGTTGAGCCTGGCGGCCATGCGCGTGCCGGAAACGGATTTCGATCGGGTGACGCAAATTGTGAACGCCTTTCCGGAGGTCGCACATAACTATGCGCGGGATCATGAACTCAACATGTGGTTTGTCATTTCCACCGAACACCCGGAACGGGTCGACGAAGTGATGGATGAGATAACGCGTGAGTCGGGCTATGCGGTGTACAAGATGCCCAAGGAACAGGAGTTCTTTATCGGGTTGAGGCTGGAGGCGTGATGCAGGCACTGCCGAAAATCATAAATGATATCTTCCCGTCTCCGCCCATCGATGAGACGGACAGGCGTCTGATTGCCGCCACGCAGTCGGGACTGCCGTTGACGCCGCGGCCGTATCACACCGTTGCCGAACAGCTCGGCCTGAAAGCGGAAGAGGTCATGGCGCGCATGCAGCGTCTGCTTGCCGTCGGCGTTATACGGCGCATCGGGGTTGTGCCCAACCACTACGCGCTCGGATACCGCGCAAACGGCATGTCGGTGTGGAACGTGCCGGATGATAAGGTGGTGGAATACGGACAAAAGATAGGCGCTCTCGATTTCGTGAGCCATTGTTACCAACGCCCGCGGCACCTGCCGGACTGGCCGTACAACCTGTTTGCCATGGTGCACGGACGTACCCGGGATGAAGTGGAGGAAAAGGTCTCCCGGATTGCCCGGCTGCTGGGCCGGCATAGCCGTGGTCACGCCGTGCTCTACAGCACGCGCATCCTTAAGAAAACCGGTCTGAGATTGAGTAAGAATTCTTGACGCAGAGACGCGAAGGCGCAAAGAGAATGAAAACTTTTATGCCAGCCATGGATAAGCCCTGTTCGGAGTGCGCGAATGCGAGCCAAGCATTGGTTTGTGCTCGTCACTGTTTTTTTTACTTTAATTCACTTCGCGTCTTGGCGTCTCTGCGTTAAACGATATTAGAAAGAAATGTTTCGTATCTCCCAATACATGCAGGAACTTAAAAATCCCACACCGCTTGGGACGAAGCGCAATCCCCCGGGCCCGGTGGTGATCTGGAACCTGATCCGGCGCTGCAACCTGACCTGCAAGCACTGTTACTCCATCTCGGCCGACAAGGACTTCCCCGGCGAATTGTCGACCGATGAGGTCTTCACGGTGATGGATGACCTGAAGGGGTTCGGCGTGCCGGTCTTGATCCTGTCCGGCGGTGAGCCGCTGCTGCGCCCCGACATCTTCGACATCTCGCACCGGGCCAAGGACATGGGGTTCTACGTGGGCCTGTCCACCAACGGCACGTTGATAGACGAACGCAACATCGGTCGCATCAATGAGGTGGGTTACGATTACGTCGGCATCAGTATCGACGGCCGGCGCGAGACCCACGACTTTTTCCGAAGAAAAGCGGGCGCGTTCGACGCCTCCATGCACGCCATTCGCCTGTGTCACGACCGGGGCATCAAGGTCGGCATGCGCTTTACCCTGACGCAATACAATTTCCAGGACCTGCCGGCTCTGCTGGACCTGATGGAAAAAGAGGGCATCGACAAGTTTTACCTGTCCCACCTGAACTATGCCGGGCGCGGCAACGTCAACCGCAGGCACGACGCCATGCTCCACACCACCCGCCGGGCGATGGATCTGCTGTTCGACACCTGCTGGGACTACGAGCAACGGGGCCTGAAAAAGGAATTCGTCACCGGCAACAACGACGCTGACGGCGTGTATCTGCTGCACTGGGTGGCCCGGCGCTTCCCCGACAAGGTCAAGCACATGCACGCCAAGCTCGCCCAGTGGGGCGGCAACAGCTCGGGCGTGAACATCGCCAACATCGACAATCTGGGCAACGTCCACCCGGACACCTTCTGGTGGCATTACAGCCTCGGCAACGTTAAGGAGCGGCCGTTCTCGGAAATTTGGCGGGATACGTCCGATCCCATTATGGCGGGACTGAAGGCGCAGCCGCGCAGCATAAAAGGGCGCTGCGGCGCATGCCGTTATTTCGATATCTGCGGCGGCAACACCCGGGTGCGGGCCTATCAGCTGACGGGTGACCCCTGGACCGAGGATCCGGCCTGTTATCTCGTTGACGAAGAGATCGGTCTGACCACCGTCGATACTCCCTATACCCGGCAACGCGCGGCCGGGGTCAAGTAGCCGCTGTGACCGCGAGGTATTTCGGCGCAAACATCGTTAAATCAATAAATGTCTTTCCGCAAAGGGCGGGTACGGCACGTCCGGCTTTCGGGTAAAGCGAAAATGGATTATGCTTTACATTACGGAGGCTTGCCATGACGAATACCGTGACACTTAGCAGCAAGAACCAAATCGTTATCCCGCGCGAAGCGCGCGAGAAGCTGCATCTCGCCGCGGGCGAAAAGTTGTTGATATTGACCAAAGAGGATCGCATTGTCCTGATCCCGCGACCAAAGGATTTTGTCGCCCGCTTATCCGGCCTGCATAAGCAAATTTGGAAGGGCCTCGGCGCTGCGGGCTATATCAAGGAAGAGCGCGATAATTGGCAGCGTTAAAGAACGTTCTCCGGAAGCACCGCGTCCTCGCGTTAGATACCTGTATATGGATATATCATCTGGAAGATCATCCAGATTATCGAGCCTTGACGCGTGATATATTAGAGCACGTGAGTGTCGGCAAATGCCGGGCCGTGGTGTCCGAACTTACGATGCTGGAACTCCTGGTACGTCCATTGCAGCTTGAGCGTCAAGACGTGGCTGATGAGCATGAAATCCTGTTGTCACATTTTCCGAATCTCGATCTGCTCCCCTTGAGTCGTGAGATACTGCTAAAGGCGGCTTTGATCCGCGCTCACTATGGATTGCGTACACCTGATGCACTGATCATTGCCACGGCCGTGGCAGGGGGAGCCTCCTTAATATTCACGAATGATGAAACCTGGAAACGGGTTGAAGAAATCACAGTCGCCTGTTTAAACGACTTCCTGTGACAACGTTATAATGAAGCGCAGGATGTATACATCTCCCGTGATTGGCCTGATATGGCTGTTTACGGTGATTTCGACGCCTGTGGCTGCAAAGGACAGCCTGACAACCGCCGACCTTTACCGGCAGTATTGCGCGCGGTGCCACGGCGGCGACCGCTTGGGCGGCATGGGCCCGGCGCTGCTGCCCGAGAACCTGCGAAGGTTGCGCCGCGCGCAAGCGATCCGGGTAATTCAAGACGGCCGCGCGGCAACCCAAATGCCCGCCTTCGGCGGCAAGCTCTCTACCGAGCAAATTAAGTCACTTGTTGCATTCATCTACACCCCGCTTCCGGAGATTCCGAAATGGGATCTCGCGGCCATCAAGGGTTCACACGTTGTTTACCACAAACCGGGAACACTGCTGAACAGGCCCGTGTTCAAGGCCGATCCGTTGAACCTGTTTATTGTCGTGGAGACGGGCGATCATCACGTAACCATATTAGATGGTGACCGGTTCAAACCGATACACCGTTTTCCCACGCGCTTCGCCCTGCACGGTGGTCCCAAGTACTCGCCCGACGGCCGCTTTGTCTATTTCGCCTCGCGTGACGGTTGGATCGCCAAATACGACATCTATAACCTGAAACTCATCGCTGAGATTCGGGCCGGCATCAACACCCGCAATGCGGCTGTATCGAGCGACGGCCGTTTCGTGATGGTGGGAAATTACCTGCCGCACACCCTGGTGGTTTTGGATGCCCGTGACCTTTCACCGGTCAAGGTGATCCCGATTCGAGATGACGCCGGCAACAGCTCACGCGTAAGCGCCGTCTACGACGCCCCGCCGCGCAAGAGTTTTATCGTCGCCCTCAAGGATATCCCTGAAGTTTGGGAAATTCCCTACACCGAAGACCATGAACCGATTTACCCCGGACTGGTACACGACTACAAAATGGGCGAGGGCCTGGCGCTCAAGGGGCCGTTCCCGGTACGCCGCATCCGGCTTGAGGATTATCTCGATGACTTTTTCTTTGATCCGTCCTACAAACATCTCATCGGCGCGGCGCGCAACGGCAAAAACGGCCAGGTGGTGAATCTAATCGTCGGGCGCAAGATCGCCGACGTCGATCTGCCCGGGCTGCCGCATCTCGGTTCCGGCATCACCTGGGAGTATAAGGGCCGGCCGGTCCTGGCGACGCCGAATCTGAAAGAAGGGGTCGTCAGCGTCATCGACATGACAAACTGGAAAACCCTCAAGCGCATCAAAACGCTCGGGCCGGGCTTTTTCATGCGCAGCCACGAGAACACCCGCTATGCCTGGGTCGATGTGTTCTTCGGGTCCAACAAGGACGCCGTGCATGTCATCGACAAGCGTACCTTGAAGATCGTCAAAACCCTGCGGCCCGCGCCCGGCAAGACCGCGGCCCATGTCGAATTCACCCGCGACGGGCGTTACGCATTGTTGAGCGTCTGGGACATGGAAGGAGGTTTGGTGATTTACGATGCCGCCACCCTTAAAGAGATCAAACGCATACCGATGAAGAAACCTTCCGGCAAGTACAACGTGTTCAATAAGACCCGCTACTCTCGCGGCACCAGCCACTGAGGGGAAAGGGCAGGGGTTAGGAAGCGTAGGCGCGCAGACCCTTGGGGTCATGGATACGAATAGTCGGCCCCTTCACGCTGATCAGCCCCGCCTCTGTTAGATTATGGAGGATGCGGGAAAGCGATTCCGGCTGTACCGACAGGCGCGAGGCGACGACGGATTTTGGGGCGGACAATTGTATTTCCAGCGGCCCTTTGGAGCCTTTGGGCAGTTGTTCCAGCAGATACCCCACGAACCGAAGCGTGGCATTCTGCAGGGATATCGCCTCGATATCATTAAGCCGCCTCCTCAGCCGCATGCTCATGTCCGCCATTACCCGGAAACAGGTATCAACGCTCTCGCGCAAAATCTTGAGAAAAGTTTTGTTGTCAAACGCGATCACTTCACTGGCAGTCAGCGCATCGGCATTGACCGGGTACGTTTGACGTTCCATGAACATGATGGCTTCGGCGAAGGTCTCGCCCGGTGCGATCGTTTCGATCACTTTCTCGTGGCCTTCCAGAGAAATGCGGTAGAGCTTGATCTGGCCGCTGCGCACCAGGAAAAAATGTCGTGCATGCTGGTCGCGTTCGAACAGATGCGCCCCCTGCTCCAGCTGCAGAATACGCATGGACGCCATCATTTGCGCCAATTGATCGTCAGTCAGACCGCCGAACAGGTAGTTTCGGCGCAATTCCTGGGCAAGGGTAGATTCAGATGCCATGTTGTTCCACTTGTCATGATATGCGACGGTTAGCCAACTAGCATGGATCAAGAGAATTTAACATTGACGTGCATCAATTGCGCCACCGGACAGCAATGATCTTGTTTGGTATCGGGAACGTGTCAATTTGCAGGGCGCAGGT
>WGFP01000071.1 GCA_015492195.1 Acidiferrobacterales bacterium | reverse complement strand
GCCTATGATGACGTATCGGCCGGGCATATCCGCCAGTTGCTGAGCGAACTGCCGGTAGAGGAACGCCGGCGGATCGTCATGGATTTCCTCGGCGCCATAGAGGGTCGCTATGGTGGCGGTGCTGAGGCGCCTGCAGCATCCGATACTGAATTATCAGATGCGGTCACACCTTATGACGACCTGGAAATGAGTGCTACGGATGCAGGTCATGACGATGAACCGGAAGACCGACCCGTAGCGCAGAGCGCCCCACCGACAATGGAGGATTTGGCAACCGCCGCCGAAAGCAGCTCTCCCTCTTCAGAGAATGTGGTCAATACCGGCTTTGCCCCTCGGCGACAGCCCCTTGCGGCTATTGATGCCGGTTTACCACTGCAGGCACGGCATGATTATTATTTTTGGCTGGAAGTTGGAACCCTGTTGCCGCAGGCCATCGACGTCGTTCCCTCCGCCTTGCCCATGGAGCATCTTCCTTCCGAAGCCCGGCTCTCGGTGGTGTTGTTTGATTTTGAAGGTGAAATCCGTATAACGCCAAGTGCCGATATTGGTGAGCTTCAACTATTGAGTGATGATTCTGTCCGCGTGACACGGCCGGTGGCAAGGCCGGAAAATTTGTTGGATCCATCCGTACTGGAGCGGCGTTTATTTTTTCCAGTGACAATGCCGGACAAACAGGGCAGTTACCGTCTGCGTTGCAATATTTATTACCAACGAGTGCTCATCCAGTCACACCTGGTGCAGGTAAGAGTGACATCAAACGCGCTGTCGGCAGTGTTTTATCAATTTCGTGGCCGCGTGGTCAACAATCTATTTAAAGGCCGAGTGAAACCAGCCTTGCAAACGGTTTGCGATTTCACCCTCAGTCATCACTTGGAATCATCGCGCTTAAGCGGTTTGAAACAACATCGTTTAAGCGTCATGTTGAATGACAATGGTAACGGCAATATCGGGTTTCGCTTCTTCGCGGGTGAAGATGATGAATATTACAAACAAGATGCGGTCATCACCGATGACGAGCTGCAAAACCTGATCGATAAGGCGCGAGGTACCTTGCGCAAAGCCACGTGGGGTGACAGCAAGCAATGGCGAAACCAGAAGTATCGTTATGACGGTCCTGCGGACCTGGACCGTTTGCAGGCTGATCTGGTCAATTTCGCAAAATGGGGATATCGATTTTACGACGCCATTATCGATCGTCTGGCCGGCGGTTCGATGGACCCCCGCACGAAGCGCGAGGCGGTACAACGTTTGCAAGCACTCATGGCGGAACCCGGCTTTGTGCAAATTTCCAGCAAGGTATCGGCGCGCCAGGTCGTCCCCGTGGCGATGTTTTACGACCATCCCCTTGAAACCACCTTGCCGATCGGCAGCTATAAACTCTGCCCCAACTTTTTGTCATCACTGGAAGGCGACACTCTCTTTATGGACAGTGATTGTTTTCACGGCGCCTGTCCCAGTAAAGATAACGATGATGTCATCTGCCCCAGTGGTTTTTGGGGCTATCGACATGCCATCGGCATGCCTGTTTCGGTCGATGCCGGCAGTGAGTTTACCCCGAGTATCGAGTACGACGATACGCCCGCGCTGACCATGGCGGTGTCGACAGACCCGGATCTCATCTTGCGCATCCCTCATGAGCAGGCCTTGCATCGATTGCTGCCGGGTGCCCACTGGCATGTGGCCGATTCCCGTGAGGAGGCGCTTGATTTGATGGGAACCGCGACTTCACATGTTGTTTATTTTTACTGCCATGGTGGTGTTATCGACGACATTCCCTACCTTCAGGTTGGTCCTCCAAATGAACGGGGTATCACCCGCGATGTGCTGCGCAACAAAGACATTTTCTGGTACCAACCACAGCCCCTTGTTTTTGTGAATGGTTGTCATACCACGGCCCTGGAGCCTGAAAAGGCGCTGGATCTGGTCAGTGGCTTTGTTCAGACTGCCAACGCGGCCGGAGTGATCGGTACCGAGATCACGGTGTTCGAACCGCTGGCCTGTCGCTTTGCTGAAGAGTGTCTCGTTCATTTTTTTCAGGGGGAAGCGATTGGGGAGTCTGTTCGCCGGGCTCGCTTGAAGCTGCTGCAGGAAGGAAATCCTTTAGGCCTGGCCTATATTCCGTTTGTCGTCGCCAGCCTTTCCTTGCGGCAGCGTTTTTCCTAGTTCTGGTATCTCCGCTGTGAGCGTTCCGCGCCGCTGCTTGCCGGCGGCGATGGGTGGCCGGCTCGCTATCCATTGCGCTATAGTGCAAGCATGCATCTGATGACAAGCCGATCCGCAGCGGTTTCCCAGGTCCTGGCCGATGATCCGTCGCGGCTTCCGCATCTTTTCCTTTTCGGTCAGCGAAACTGGCGTATCATCTGTCGGATAGTCGGCTCCGCCGGCGGCCATGGCCCGCGAGATGGG
>WGFP01000070.1 GCA_015492195.1 Acidiferrobacterales bacterium | reverse complement strand
AGATAGAATATTCCTATATCAGCATAGAATAAAATATTGACATTTTGATACGCTTGAGAAAATACTACCCTCACGCGTCGTGATGCCGCATTGCCTGGGCATTTCGCCGGGATAAAAAAAGAACACCACGGAGATATGCCACGGGAGGGAGAGATTGTTCCTCACCCGTTTTTAAATTTTCCGTATGAGTCGTTCAAATTCTATGGGCCTTGAGAATGGCCCCCACTTTTATCGGAGGAGAGCAGCATGATTTGTATCAAGAAAAATCTTGCCTTCGCGGCGGCACTGGCCGCGACCCTTGCCGCACCAAGTGCAGTGGCTACCTATGGCATGTTTTCCCACGGCTATGGAATGCAGGGCAAAGGAATGGCGGGCGCAAGAACAGCGATGACCAGCGACACCTTCGGTGGCGCAAATAATCCTGCAACCATGGTTTGGGCGGGGAATCGCATCGACGTCGGTGTGGATTGGTTCAGTCCGATCCGCAGTATGAGCCGTACCGGTGCGACAAACGGCCTGAATGGAAATGCCGATAGCGGCAGCGAAAATTTCTTTATTCCGGAGTTCGGTTACAACAGGATGTTGGGAGATGACAGATCAATCGGCGTAACCGTTTACGGGAACGGCGGCATGAACACGGATTACCCGGGCGGTCAAATTACCGGTGGCGGTTCCGCTGTTTGTAACGGCTTCGGCGTTGCGGGAACGGGGCAAAACATGTTGTGCGGTTCCGGGCGATTGGGAATCAATTTGGTTCAGCTCATTATCGCGCCGACTTTTGCGGTCAAGGTCAATCCCAAGCACTCGGTGGGTGTGTCGGCATTAATCGGTTATCAGCGTTTCAGCGCCGAGGGCCTCCAAGGGTTTGCCGGTCTCTCCAGCGACTCAACGGCCCTGACGAACAATGGTACCGATAGCGCCACTGGATTTGGAGTGCGTGTCGGCTGGTTGGGCAAGGTCGCCGATAATGTATCGGTTGGCGCAGCGTATTCCAGCGAAATCAACATGGATAAATTTGATAAATATAAGGGCCTTTTTGCGGAGCAAGGTGATCTCAACGTTCCGAAGAATCTCAACGTAGGCGTTGCGGTGCAGGCGGCCCCTAAGACCACGGTTGCCGTCGATTTCCAGAAAATCTACTACAGTGATGTGGCCGCGATTGGGAATCCCAGCACCAACACAGGGCAGCTGGGCGCGAATAACGGCCGCGGTTTTGGTTGGTCGGATGTCAACGTGTGGAAGTTCGCGGTTGAACATCAATATAGCAAGAAGATGACGTTTCGTGGCGGTGTCAGCCGCACGGACAATCCGGTACAAGGTCGTGACGTTACCTTTAACATTCTTGCCCCGGCCGTCGTCCAGACGCACTTCACCTTTGGGTTTACTCGAACCATGAATGATGGATCGGAGCTGACCATCGGCGCCATGTACGCCCCAGAAGAAGAAGTAAGCGGAGCAAGCTTGTTTACCGCTCTCGGCGCCGGTAACACCGGGAATGAGACCATCAGAATGAAGCAATATTCATTCGGTATAGCATGGGGTAAACGTTTGTAAAAACCGGGCATTTATTGACTTGATAGCACAAGCTACAAGAACATGTAGCGCGTCATCAAAGGGCTGGGGCTAACTGATGCCTCGGCCCTTTTTTTCACCTGTTTTTAAAATTTTCCGACGAGAATATTAAACAGAAAGAAATTGTTTGGAGGAGCAACGCATGAGAGTCAAATATACAGCAAAAATGATGCTTGTCGGTGTATTGTTGATGTTGATCGGTACAGCCGGTGTACGCGCCGAGGCGCTCAAGCCCTATATATTAGGCGATACTCCCGCGGGTGATCTGAATCAGGTAGCGGGAAAGGTCAAGGCAGCGCTGAAACAACAGGGATTTGAGATTGTCGGCAGTTATGCACCGTTCCCAAAGGCCGTGGTGATCTGCGCGACCAACCGCGAACTCAAGGCCGCGGCGGCCAAAGCGGAAAACGGCGGTTTTGGCGTGGCGCAGCGTGTGGCGATAACGGAAGTTGACGGAAAGCTCCAGGTCTCTTACGTGAATCCGGCATATCTCGGTACCGCCTACGGCCTCGGCAGGCTCGAAGGTGTTTCTGCCAAGCTTAAGGCGGCATTGGGGGCGGTACAGGCTTTCGGTTCGGAGAAAGGCATTGATGAAGAAAAATTGGGTCCCGGTAAATATCGCTACGGTTTTATGATGCCTTATTTTCACAACGTGGATTTGCTCAAGAAACACCCCGACTACAAAACAGCCGTCGATACGGTGGAAAGAAATCTCGCGGCCGGTGAGGGAGGAACCAAGAAAGTTTATCGCATTGATCTGCCGGGGAAGGAAGTGAGCGTGTTCGGCGTTGCCCTTACGCAGGGCGCAATCGACGGTCCCGACCAGGGCGATAAGGACACCGATAAGGAAATTTTGGGTATCATTGATTACCGGGAGCTTAGGCACACGGCTTATTTGCCGTACGAGTTAATGGTGGTGGGCAATCGTGTGATTGCCTTGCAGGGGCGTTACCGAATCGCGCTGCATTTTCCCGATACCAAAATGATGGGCGCCCACGGCTTTACCAAAATCATGAGTGCGCCATGGGGGATCAAAGTAGCCCTTGAGACCGTGGCGGGGTTCAAGCGGGAGTTGTAATTTCCCGGTCAAGTTGTTCGTGTCCGGAAAATGCTTAAATGGGCTGGTGAGCGATCACCGGCCTTTTTTTGATAGGATGGATGTTATGGCCGTCAGGTTTTATTTGGCAACGGACCCGCTTATCCGCCGCCGGGACAGGCCCCAAGGGTTATCCCATCGCCTGGCAGTGGATCGCCTCTTATATAACTCTTTGATCAACGGGGATAACGCTGTTTTTAGCAGATATGGCTGTATGGTCTACACTTAATCAAAAAACGTGCCCATAAAACCGATGACTGAAGCCACAACCAACAGAGCCGCCGCCGGGGGTGCCGGCGCAACCACGGCGATTACCGGAACGACTGATCCTCTGAAATTGCTGGGCCAGGTATTGGCGCTGGCGGTGCGCATGAAGGCCTCCGATATTCACTTGCGCACACGTAATCACCCGATCCTGCGGGTGGACGGCAACCTGCGTGCGGTGCGCGAGATTGCACCCATGCCGGCGGATTTTATGGAGCGATTGGCGCGCACCATGATGTCGGCACGACTCATCTCCATGTTTGAAAAAGACCACCAAGTGGACCTTTCCATCGGGTTCAAGGACATTGGGCGGGTGCGCGCCAATGTTTTCTACCAGCGCGGTTCCATCGGTATGGTGCTGCGCGTGATCAATACCAATATCCCGACACCGGCCGAATTGCGATTGCCGGAGGTTGTTCGCGGCTTCACCCAGCTCGAGCACGGTTTGGTATTGGTTACCGGCGCGACGGGCACGGGAAAATCGACCACCCTGGCATCCCTGGTCAATGAGATCAACCTGAGTCGAAGCGATCACATCGTTACCATTGAGGATCCGATTGAATTTTTGTTTTCCGAAAAACGCTCCATTATTACCCAACGTGAAGTAGGCATCGACACCAACACGTTTGCCGACGCGATGCGCGCCGCCCTGCGCGAGGACCCGGATGTCATACTGTTGGGAGAAATGCGTGATCCGGAAACCATCGAGACGGCGATGCTCGCGGCAGAAACCGGGCATCTCGTGTTTTCCACGGTTCACTCGCCGGCGGCGGCGGAAACGGTCTCCCGCATCGTTACGACATTTCCTCCGGAGTCGCAGGTGGGTATCCGTGCCAAACTGGCGCAGAATCTGCGTGGCGTCGTGAGTCAGCGCCTGTTGCCCAGGAAAAATGCCGAAGGGCGAATCGTGGCATGCGAGGTGATGACGGTATCGGCGCTTGCGCGTGAGCATATTCTCGATCCCCTCAAAATTAAGGATCTCGCCGATCTTATTAGAAAGGGGACGCTGGCCGAGGGCATGCTGAGTTTTGACAGCTGTTTATATGCCCTGTACAAACAGGGCGAGATTGATGAAGAAACCGCCCTCCACTATGCGACCAGCCCGACCGATCTCAAGCTGAAACTCGAAGGTTACGCCTAAAAACGCAAAAGCCGGAAAGTTTCGCGTGGCGTTTCGTCGATGACCTACAAGAACATACATATCGCCTGTTGGATTTCCGTAACCAGTTTTTTGTGACTGATTTCCCCTAGTATTCTCGTGACGGGCATGTTTCTGAGCGTTGGCGGGAACCAATAGGTGCCACGAATCCATTTATTTTTGGTATTATTTTTTTATTCCATGGTATTCCAAGGCATATACCAATAAATATCACTTTGTGATGAAATGCCTTCTGAATATCCGGAATGATGTTCATACTCTCTAATATAATTAGATAAAGGTGGGGGAGCCGTAGATGGCGGACCGTAGATTACAAGTATTTCACACCGTCGCGCGTTTGCTGAGTTTTACCAAGGCCGCTGAGACGTTGCACATGACCCAGCCCGCCGTAACATTCCAGATCCGGCAACTGGAGGAGTTTTTCAATACCCGGCTGTTTGATCGAACGCACAACCGCATCAGTTTAACGGCCGCGGGAGGGCAGGTATTCGAGTACGCCGACAAGATCATCTCACTTTATTCTGAAATGGAAAACAGCGTACGGGAGATGACGGGAGACGTCAGTGGGATACTGATTATCGGCGCAAGCACCACCATCGCCGAGTACATGCTCCCCGGCCTTCTTGGCGAATTCAAAACGCTGTATCCGGGCATTAATATTCGCCTGAAAATATCCAATTCTCTCGGCATCGTCCACATGGTGGAAGACAACTCGATTGATGTCGGAATTGTTGAGTCGCCGATATCAAACAAGAATTTAACCGTGGAAGTATGTTGGTATGATAAGCTGGTGTTTATCAGCCTGCCGCAGCATCCCCTGGCCAAGAAAGCGACTGTCTCTGTTCAGGACATATTGGGCCTCCCGTTTGTTTGCCGCGAAGAAGGTTCCGGTACGCGGGAATTTATCTGCGAGTATCTGAAAAAGAATAATCTGCAGCTGGATGATCTCAACCTCAATTTGGAAGTGGGTAATCCCGAAGCCGTAAAAAGCGCGGTTGAGGCCGGTCTCGGAGTGTCGATTGTTTCCGAGGCCACCGTGGTGAAAGAATTAAAATTGGGCACGCTGGCGGCGCGCCCCCTCAACCCGCCCCTGGAAAGACCGTTTTCCATTGTTTTTCAAAGGCAGAAGTTCCGGCTGCGGGCGATGGAGGAATTTATGGACTTCGCGCACGCACATTGTGAGAAACGGGTGTCCCAGTAAAGAGGCTGCTTAGCGTCATGCTGAGCAAGACAGAAAAACACTTGTTGGATCTCCTGCGCGAATTGCCCGAGGAACGGGCGGAAGAGCTTGTCGAGTTCGCTAAATTTCTGCACGAACGCCACAGCGGTGAGAGAGAAATTCCGCAACGGGTCGACATCCCGCGCCCATCCGAGGAAAGCGTTGTTCGCGCGATTAAGCGCCTGAGGGCCACTTACCCGATGCTCGATCCAGCAAGATTACTCAATGAAACCACGGCCCTTATGTCACAACACCTCACGCAGGGACGGGATCGCGTGGAAGTGATCGACGAACTCGAGATTTTGTTTCGATCACATTACGAGCGGTTGATTGGAAATAATGAGGATTGACCCTCTTTAGCAAGCCCCAACTAATTTATTAGAATTTCTTTGCGCCCTTTGCGTCTTTGCGTTGAAAATTCATATCACAGAATTTCCGATGCGTAATCCGCCAGCCTGGAACGCTCGCCGCGCTGAAGCGTGACATGCCCGCTGTGTTCCCACTGTTTAAAACGGTCCACGACGTAGGTCAGACCGGAGGTGGTTTCCGTCAGGTACGGGGTGTCGATCTGCGCGATATTTCCCAGGCACACGATCTTGCTGCCGGGCCCGGCGCGGGTGATCAGGGTTTTGAGCTGATGCGGACTTAAATTCTGCGCCTCGTCAATGATGAGAAATTTTTTCAGGAAGGTCCGCCCGCGCATGAAATTAAGCGATTTGACATGGATGCGGTTGCGCAGCAGATCATGGGTGGCCGCGCGGCCCCAGGACCCGTGTTCCTGCGTCCCGGTCTCGTGCAACACGTCGAGGTTGTCTTCCAGCGCCCCCATCCACGGTCCCATCTTCTCCTCTTCGGTGCCGGGCAGAAAGCCGATATCCTCGCCTACGGGGACGGTCATCCGCGTCATGATGATTTCCGTGTAACGCTTGGTTTCGAACGTTTGAGTCAGTGCGGCCGCCAGCGTCAGCAGGGTTTTACCCGTCCCCGCCTGACCGAGGAGCGTAACGAAATCGATATCCGGATCCATCAGAAGATTGAGCGCGAAGTTCTGTTCCCGATTGCGCGCATTGATGCCCCAGACCTTGTTGGATTCATTTGTATAATCTTTGGCCATTTCGATGACGGCGGCTTTTTCCTCGATTTTGCGCACAACGGCTTCAAAGGGGCGTTCACCCTCGGCGTACAGGAACTGATTGGGAACCCAACCTTTGGCCTTTGGCCCCGTGAAGCGATAGAACGTGCGTTTCCCCTCTTTCCACGATTTCATGTTTTTGCCGTGGGCGCCCCAGAAATCCGGGTCCAGACGCTCGGCGCCGCTGTAAAGCAGGTTGGCGTCTTCCAGCACCTGGTCGTTGATGTAATCTTCGGCAAGGATGCCGAGGGCATGGGCCTTGATGCGCAAGTTGACATCCTTGGATACCAGGATGACTTCCCTCTGCGGATGACTCTTGCCGAGATCGAGCGTGATGCCAAGCAAGGTATTGTCGGGACTGTCGGCCGTCAGTCCGTTCGGCAGGTGGCTGTGCACGGCCTCCATGTAGAAATGGAGGCGGCCGGTTTCGATATCCGCTGACGCCGCCGGAAGCCTGATTCCGTGGCTGATGTCGCCTTTCGCCTTTTCAATCAGATCATCGAGAAAGCGGCTGACCTGACGCACGTTACGCGCCGCCTCGGACATGCCGACCTTGGCGGCGTCCAGTTCCTCCAGGACCACGATGGGGATATACACGTCGTGGTGATGAAAATGGAGAATGGCGGTGGGATCGTGGATCAGGACATTGGTGTCCAGGACGAATATTTTTTTCTTCTCTTTCATTGGCGTATCAATTCAGTCGGCGGCCTTTTTCAGTTCCTTTAATGCTTCCAGGACTTCCGTAACGTGCCCGGGCACCTTTACGTTACGGAATTCCTTACGCAGCACGCCGTTTTCGTCAATGAGAAACGTACTGCGATCTATTCCCATGTATTTTTTTCCATAAAGACTTTTTTCCTTAATCACGCCAAACAGCTTGCAGAGTTTTTCGTCTTCATCGGAGACAAGTTCAAACGGAAACTTGAATTTTTTCTTGAATTTCTCGTGCGACGCCAGGCTGTCGCGCGACACGCCGTAGACAACGGCCTTCAGTCTCTTGAATTTGGCGTACTGATCCCGGAAGTCCCGGCCCTCGGCGGTGCAGCCCGGGGTATTGTCCCTGGGATAGAAATAAAGCACGACGTTTTTTCCTTTGAGGTCGGATAATTTGATCGTCTTCCCGCCACTGAGGTGAAGCGCGATATCCTTGATTTTACTGCCGATTTTTATTTTGCTTGCCATGATTTTCCTGCCGATATTAATGGTGGTGTTACAGTGCTTAGTTTGGGTCCATTGTAATCGAAGACGAAGCGTGGGGAGACGGTTAATCCGCCTCGCGCTCGACGTTGCAGCAGTGGGGGGCGGCCGCGCCTTCCTCGGACGTCCCAAGCACTTCCCCGGTGACAGGGTTGGGCCGGAACGTGGTACAGCCTTTCAGGCCCTTGTCATAGGCAAGCCCATACAGTGAGCGGAAATCGGCAAAGCCGAAATCTTTCGGCACGTTGATGGTCTTGGAGATGGCGTTGTCCGCATAGGGTTGCAGCGCCGCCTGCATGTCCAGATGCGCCTCGGGCGGCAGGCGCTTGGCCTCCACGAAGTAAGACGGCAACGGCCCGTCGCTTTTCTTGCATTCACGCCAGCGCCGCGCGGCATAGTCGGTCAGAGAATAAGGAATATAACCGCCGTCCAGCTCCAATACCCGACGGGTAAAGTTGAAATCATAGACCGGTTCCAGTCCGCTGGACACGTTATTCGCGAGCAGGCTGATGGTGCCGGTGGGGGCGATGGCCGTGAGGTGGCTGTTGCGCATGCCGTGCTCCGCGATATTCTTTTGGATGTCTTGCGGCAACGCCCGGATGAACTCGCCTTGCAGGTACTTTTCTTTTTCGAAAAAGGGAAAACACCCTTTTTCACGCGCGAGCTTGATGGAAGTGCGGTAAGCGGTGTGGCAGATGGTGCGCATGACTTCCGCCGCGGTCTCGCGCGCCCGCACCTCCCCGTAGTGCAGGCCGAGCATGATCAGGGCGTCGCCGAGACCCGTCAGCCCGAGACCAATGCGCCGCGTCCCGCGTGCCTGTTCCGCCTGTTTGTTTAACGGAAAGCCCGAGGCGTCGATCACGTTGTCCATCATGCGGACGGCGGTCTCAACCGTGGCGCGGATGCCGTTCATGTCCAGCCGGGCCTTGTATGTAAACGGCTCCAAAATGAATTGCGTGAGGTTGATGGAACCCAGATCACAGGCCCCGTAGGGGGGCAATGGAATCTCTCCGCAGGGATTGGTGGCAGTGATGGTTTCCCGGTACCACAGGTTGTTCAGGCGATTGATCCGGTCGACGAACAGCACACCGGGTTCGGCGTAATTGTAAGTAGCGCGCATGATCTTGTCCCACAATGCACGCGCCCGTACGCGCCGCAATACCCGGCAGGGGACAGGACCCGCTTCCCCCGGCCACCGGCGTTCCACCGTTTCAACCTCGGCGCCGGCGAGCTTTGTCGCCGGGAAGACCAACGCCCAGTCGCGGTCTTCTCGCACCGCCTCCATGAAGGCGTCCGTCACCTGCACCGACAGGTTAAAATGGCGCAGTTCGTGTTCTTCCTGTTTGGCAACGATAAATTCCTCGATGTCCGGATGGTCGCAGCGCAACGTGGCCATCATGGCGCCGCGGCGCGCGCCGGTGGAAAGCAGGGTGGCGCACATGCTGTCCCAGATGCGCATGAATGACACCGGCCCCGAGGCAATGGTGCCGGTGGTGCGCGCCGGCGTGCCGCGCGGACGCAGCGTTGAAAAGTCGTAACCGACGCCGCCGCCCTGCTGCATGGTGAGCGCCCCTTCCTTGAGCCCGT
>WGFP01000069.1 GCA_015492195.1 Acidiferrobacterales bacterium | reverse complement strand
GCCAGGAAAACAACGCGGTGCGCGCCCCGCCCACGTGCAGGTAGCCGGTGGGGCTGGGGGCAAAACGGGTGCGGATGGTCATGGGCGTAGAGTAAATAGAAAAGGCTGAAGAGAAAAGAGACAAACCCGCCAGCGGTTCCTGAATCGGCTGTTTTTTCGCGCCCCTCTTTCCTCTTTCGTCTTTTTTCTTTATTCTTCCGCGTCCGGGGCGATTAGCTCAGCGGGAGAGCACCGCCTTCACACGGCGGGGGTCGCTGGTTCAATCCCAGCATCGCCCACCATTCCCCTCCAATGGGCGGCGTAGATTTATATGGTTTCCCTGCAAGAAGAGCCGTCACGTCGAATCCTCGTCCGATCCCGCCCGTGACGCACTTTTATCATGATGCCCGCGGCTGCGTAGCAGGCGCAGGCCGGTATCGGTGGTATCGAAGTGTTCAAAACCGCGGGCCAGCAACATGCGATACAGGGTCTCGGATGCGGGCAAGCATTGCACATGAACCTCCGCGTGGGGCAACCAGCGCCCGAGCACCTCATCCAGGATGCGTGAACCATAACCCCGCCCGCGAAACGCCTTGGCCACGACGATGGCGGCAAGCTCGTTGCCCCCCCGCCCCTCGAACATCTCGGACATGATGACAAAACCCACCCGCTGCCCGTCCTCCTCAACGACGATGGCCTGCGCGCGCAGATTCTGATCCAGATGCCTGCCGTGCGTGATGATGGACCGCAGGTTCTCGCGGAATAATTCCGGCGCGTTCGGGTCCATGTGGCGCGGTGCGAAGTGCCCGGCGCGGGTTTCCTCAAGCATCAGATCACAGATGAACTCAAGGTCGGAAAGGTCCGCCTGCAACAGTTTCAGTGCCATGTGGGCTTGCCCCGGTATCGGGTTTTGCCAAACGCTACGCCTCCCATTCTTCAAGCGGAGAGGATGGTTCGCGTTTTTCCGTCAACAGCCGTCTCGCCTCGTGTTCGTTCTTGGCAAACGCCATGCGGAACAGGTTTGGATTATCCGGCGACTCGGCCTTGCGCAGCTCCCGGCACCGCTCCTTGGCGTCTTTGAACTTGTCAAAGGTATTGAGCAGCTTGACGTTCTTGTCGGGCAAAATTTGAAATACGTAATAGGGCATGATGCGTTATCGGCGTCGCGTTACGACATTATATATCGTTAGGCGCGACGCCTGCTACTCGCCGACGTTCAATAGCTGGCCGCGGTGGCGCGCGTTATTGAAAAACGCGAGAAACGCGATCACTCCGCCGCCGAGATAAACCACATTCAACGCAAGGGCGTTAATGAGCAAATCCATCCGGAACACGTTCTCGAACAATACCGCGCGCATTCCTTCAAACACGTGACTAGACGGAAGCGCGAAGGCGACGACTTGCAACCATCCCGGCAAAACGTCGATTGGATAATAAACCCCGCTGATGGGCTGCACCGCAAAAATTGAGATCCATGCCAGGCTTTCCGCCCCCAGGCCGTAACGCAGGACGATACCCGATACCACCAGGCCGATGGACCAGCCCATGATGATGAGATTGGCGAAAAAAGCAAGCAGCGGCAACCCCAGATCGAAGATTGAATAGCTAAACAGCGGGATGGCGATCAATGCCGCGCCGCCAACGCCGATTGTGGTTCGGATCAGGCTCATGGCCAAGAGCCCGCAGACGAGCTCGACGGGTCGCAGGGGGCTCACGAACAGATGACCCAGGTTGCGCGACCACATCTCTTCCATAAAAATCAACGACACCCCCAGTTGTCCGCGGAACAGCACGTCCCACAAAAGTACCGCTGAGATCAGCACGCCGGCGGCCTGCGCAACCCAACTGCTGTGGCCGAGGAAAAACAGGGTGATAAACCCCCACAGCACCATTTGCACCGTGGGCCAGTACAGCAGTTCTAGCAGGCGCGGCCAGGAACCGCGCATAAGATAAAGATGGCGCAGCACCAGCGCCATGATGCGACGCAACGGCGGGAACAAACCTGATGGCGGAGGGTTGCGTTTATTCATTTCGTTACCTTCCTGGAATCGAGACCAAGTTCAATACGCCGTTCGCGCGCGATGTCGATAAACACCTCTTCCATGTTCTGCCGTCCATAGCGCTTGAGCAGTGCGCTCGGCATTCCGCGGTCGACGATATTGCCCGCGCGCAGCATGATCACGTCATCGCACAGACGTTCGACCTCGGACATGTTATGCGAAGCAAGCAATATCGTGGCGCCGGTGCGCGCCTTGTAGCGCTCAAGCATGCCGCGCACATAATCCGCCGTGTCCGGGTCCAGCGAGGCCGTGGGCTCGTCCAGCAACAACAACTCCGGCTTGTTCAGCAAGGCCTTGGCCAGCGCCACGCGGGTCTTCTGGCCGGCCGACAAATGACCGTAGGGGCGGTTCATGAATTCATCGAGATTCAATTCTTCGCTCAACTTCCGCAGTCGTACCTTGACGTCGGGCAAGCCATAGATGCGGGCATACACATTCAGGTTCTCATACACGGTCAGACGCCGCGGCAGATCGACGTAGGGCGAGGAGAAATTCATGCGCGAAAGCACCCGGTAACGGTCACGCAACATGTTCACGCCGAAAATGGTGATCTCGCCCGATGTCGGCAACAGAAGGCCGAGCAACATGGACAAGGTGGTGGTCTTTCCCGCGCCGTTGCCGCCGAGCAGCGCGGTGGTGGAGCCCAGCGGGACATCGAAACGGATATTATCGACGGCGACGATATCGCCGAATTGCTTACGGACGTTTACGACGCGGATCACGGGATCGGTCATGATGCCGCAGATTAGCGCAGGGGGCGGTCTTTTGTCAGCTTTTTAAATCCGGCTTGGGAAAACGACGGTCTAGGTCTCCGATGTCTCCAGCTTTTTCCAGAGACACCGACCGCCGCTTTTCTTGTCGATCTCATCGAGCCACGCCTGGTGCGCGGCGAGTTCCTCCGCGGCGGGCTTAATAACCAACAATCTCGGACGGTCGGGATCAATACGGCGGATTTTGGAATGCGCGCTGCCGGGCGCTGAGAAGCCGCGGCTGTCTTCGAACAACCCCGTCTGACCGCCGGTCATGGCGAGATACACATCCGCCAGGATCTCCGCGTCCAAAAGCGCCCCGTGCAACGTGCGCTGGGTGTTGTCCACGTTATAGCGCTTGCACAAGGAATCGAGATCGTTCTTCTGGCCCGGATGCAGCTTACGCGCCAACGCAAGTGAGTCCGTCACCGTGCAGAAATCCTCGATCTTGGCCGCCTCCGTGCCCTTTCCCGATTCGTCGTGCATCCGTTTCATTTCGTAATTGATAAAACCCACGTCAAACGGTGCATTGTGGATAATAAGCTCCGCCCCTTTCACGAACTCCAGAAAGTCCTGCACGATGTCGGCGAAGCGCGGCTTATCGGCGAGCGTTTCGTTGGTGATGCCGTGCACCTCGATCGCCGCCGACTCGATCTCACGCTCGGGATTCAGATACTGCTGGTAGCGATTGTCCGTCAGACGACGATCGATCAGCTCCACGCACCCGATCTCGATGATCCGGTGCCCTTCTTCCGGGTCCAGCCCGGTGGTTTCCGTGTCAAGAACAACTTGGCGCATGATTTATTTTATTTTCTCATAAAAAGACCGGTCCTTGGTGTAGCGGCTTGCCCGCACCTCTAAATACCTGACTGAGCGGACCAATTATGGCATAACGAAACAAAACAAGTGAGGCCTTCTTGTGGGATACTGAAACTCTGCCCCTTTTTTATCAACATTGGCTAATACGACGATTTCCCCTTCTCTCACAAATCCTTACATTTGTCTAATTTTCACATTAATGGATTCGGGGCAAGGGAAGGAACAGGAATTATGTAATTTGCCCGACGGCAATCCAGTCGAACGCTATTCTTTTTTGATAAGCCTTAATCTACCTCCGATTCGCTTACTTTCCTTCTTTGCTTCATAAAATGCTAAAATCCGTCCAATTCAACGGTTTGGAAACGAGGCGAAAAACAATGGATATCACATTAATAGTTATATTGGTCATTATTGTGCTGATCATTTTTTATGTGATCGGTATCTATAATAAATTAGTCACACTTAAGAACCGCTATAAAAACGCCTTTGCCCAGATAGAAGTTCAGTTAAAACGACGCTACGATCTGATCCCGAACCTGGTTGAAACTGCGAAGGGCTACATCAAGCATGAACGCAGCACTCTGGAAGCAGTGGTCGAGGCACGCAATGCGGCGCAAAATATGTTGTCGACGGCGGCGGCCGATCCGGGCAATGCCGAAGCGATAAAGGGCCTGAGCAGCGCCGAAGGAAAACTGGCCGGCGCCTTAATGAATTTTAACATGGTGATGGAGGCCTACCCGGACCTCAAGGCCAGCCAGAACATGATGCAGCTAAGCGAAGAGCTTATCTCCACTGAAAATAAAGTTTCTTTCGCCCGACAGGCCTTCAATGATCAAGTGATGGCCTATAACACCTATAAACAGACATTCCCTCCCGCATTCTTTGCAAAACGATTTGGCCATGCGCAGGACGCGGCCTTGCTGGAATTTGAAGACACTGCCGCCATCCAGGCGGCGCCGAAAGTCTCATTCTAGCCGCCGCCGTGTATCTCGACGCTTGAAATGAATTTCTTTGAATCACAAGACCGTGTCCGCAAAAACACGGCCCAGCTTGTGTTCCTGTTTATTCTGGCTGTGGTCACCTTGATTGTCATGACCAATCTCTTGGTCATGGTGGTGTTCGGTTATATCAACAGCCAACAATTGCAGGATGGCGGGACATTTCTCCAGCAAATGGATTGGCAGACGTTTGCCGCCGTCAGCGTCGGTGTCGGAGTCGTCGTGCTGGTGGGCAGCCTCTACAAGATCATGGCCTTATCGGCCGGCGGCAAGGCCGTTGCCGAGGCGCTGGGCGGACAATTGATCCCGCAAAATACCAATGACCTGAAACAACGAAAACTGTTAAACGTGGTGGAGGAAATGGCCATCGCCTCCGGCACGCCGGCGCCGCCGGTTTATTTGCTCGCGGATGAACCGGGTATTAATGCCTTTGCGGCCGGTTTCTCGCCGCGCGATGCCGTCATCGGGGTGACCCAGGGAACGATCGATCATTTAAGTCGCGATCAGTTGCAAGGCGTCATTGCCCACGAATTCAGCCATATCTTCAATGGCGATATGCGGCTCAATATCCGCTTAATAGGCGTGCTCAACGGCATCCTGATTATCGGCATGATCGGCTACTATATTTTATATTCCACTTCCTATTCGAGACGCGGACGCAGTAGCGATAAAGGTGTGGGCGGAATATTGGCGCTGGCGATTGGGCTGATGGTCATCGGCTTTGCCGGTACCTTCTTCGGCGGCCTGATCAAGGCCGCGGTGAGCCGACAGCGGGAATACCTGGCGGATGCCTCGGCGGTCCAGTTCACCCGCAACCCGGACGGGATCGCGGGCGCATTGAAGCGGATCGGCGGGCTCGAGTTCGGTTCAAAAGTGGAAAACCCCGG
>WGFP01000068.1 GCA_015492195.1 Acidiferrobacterales bacterium | reverse complement strand
CAATTAATGAAGTTAATTGTCGCGTCAGCGACACACTACCCTTTACGGCATAATATCCAAGAACGTCTGAATTGCCTGAAACTCCTCCGCGTCTTTTTCCGGTTTTTTTGAATCGGGATTTTTGACCGCCAGTAATTGCGCAATGCCGTAGTTGTGCGCCGAGCGCAGGACGGGGAGGCTGTCGTCGATGAGCAACGTGGATGTTTTATCAAAGGACTGCACCTGCTGCATTTTCTCCCAGAAGTCCGGATATTCCTTGGGAAGGCCTAAGTCGTGCGCGCAAACCACGGCGTCGAAGCGGTCGCCGAGTCGGGTACGGCGGAATTTGATGTCCAATGCCTTGCCGTGTGCGTTGGTGACAAGCACGATGCGTTTCTTTAAGCCGCGAACGGCGTCGAGGAATTCGATGACATGCGGATGGATGGCGATCAGGTGATCCACCTCTTGTTTTAACACAGGAATGTCGAGCCCCAGTTCCTGGGTCCAGTAGTCGACGCAGTACCAGTTGAGCGTCCCTTCCACCTTTTTGTAACGCGATATCAGCTCGTCTTTGGCTGTTTCCGGTGACAGACCGTATTTTTCCGCGTAGCGGCGCGGCACGTGCTCAAGCCAGAAATGGTTGTCGTAGTGCAGATCGAGCAGGGTCCCGTCCAGGTCCAGCAGCAGGGTTTCCAGGTTTTGCCAAGAAATCATGGGAACAATGGAATTATTTGGTACCATTCATGGTCTGACGCATTATAAAACACCAAGGTTATGAAAGGGGATCGTTCTTGATGAAATTACAATACTTATTGATGGGTTTTATCGTTTTGTCCGGGCTGTCCGTGGTTGATGCCGTGGCCGCGCCGGTTCTTGTCGATACCAAATGGCTGGCGAAGCGTTTGAATGACCCTAATATCGTTGTGGTGGATATGAACGATGAAACCCAGTACCTGCGCTTCCATCTGCCGGGCGCGATAAACTTCCCCTATCGCACGCTTGTTAAAATGGACAAAAAGAAGAAAATCCCGGTGCGTCTGGATGACAAGGAGCTTCTCGCGCGCCTGGGCCGTTTTGGAATCAAGCGCGACCAGTATGTGGTGATCTATGACGACATGGGTGGATTGAATGCCGGGCGTCTGTTCTGGGAACTCGAGCGTATCGGCCATCCCAAAGTGTCGGTGTTGAACGGTGGTCTGGTGACCTGGATCCTGGAGGGGCGCAAGGTCACCAATGAGATCAAGAAGCGCCGTCCCGTGGTTTATCGGGCCAAAGGGAAGGGGCGAGCGAACGAAGCTCGTTTCAACGATGTGACACAGGCGTCCAAGACCGGCACAAGCCTGCTGCTCGATGTCCGCACGGACCAGGAGTATCTGGGCAATCCCAAGAAGCCGCGTACCGGTCATATCCCCGGCGCCCAGTGGTGGCCGTGGGACCGCACGGTCGACCTCGGGCGCGGCTTCACGCGGCGCGACGAACAGGCGCTGAATAAAACCCTGAAACAGGCCGGAGTAAAAGATAAGAAAACGCCTATCATCACCTATTGCCGTTCCGGCCACCGCGCCGCCCAGGCCTATTTAACCCTGCGCAGCCTGGGCTACGAAAACGTAAAACTCTACGCCAACTCCATGAACGAATACGGAAGCATCAAGACCGCCCCATTGAAAAAAGGCAGCCGTCCATGACGCATGCCGATACTTCAAGAATAAAACTCGGCGAACGCGAGCTTGAATTACGCTTGACCGATCGCGGTGCATCCGCGCTGCGGGCGCAACGTAAGTCACTGGACATTGAAATGGAGCTTTACTTCAGCTGTTTTCTGCGCAAGCGCGTGAACTTTCTGAACCATGCCCATGACGACGTCGCATCCCGCGCCGCACTTACCGGCAATGTGAGCGTGAGTTTTCGTCCGGTGATGACGCGGGCCTGCCATGTCCAGGAGGTCGCAGGCGCGCCGGAACTAGAAACGATGCCCCTGGTGCGCACCCGTCAGTTTACGCCCAAATGGCTGGAGCTCGATTACGCGAAGGGGCGGTGGTCTGGGGAATTCGGTTTCTGAAGATTTATCTTGATATTTTTCAGCCGCCGCGCACCCAGGCATCGGCGGCGCCGATGTCGTCAAAGAGCCTGACCTCGGCATCCGTAAACGCCGCGCTCACCCAGCTTAACCAGGATGTCCACTGATTATCCGTAACCACCGCAATGCGCTGAAAATCATGCGCGTGCGCGCGGGTAAATTTGATTTCCTCCCACGCCACGTCCACGGTGAAACCGGACATATTTGTCAAGTCCATCAGCAGTTTGATCTTCGGTGCGGATTCGAGTTCGCTGGTAACGGCGGCCTCAAACTCCTTGTAGTCAGCAAGTGTCAGCTCGGCATAGACGGTAACCTTGAGCAAATCCTTTTCTTCTTCAATCGTAATCATGACGGGCGGCCTCGATGAGTATTATGGAATTTTCCTTGCCGGACTAGAATATACCTGTTTCAATCGCATGCCGAAATCTATTTTGTTTTATTCCACCGCGGAAAGGGCTAATCTGCCGATTCAGGCGTGACGATACTTGATGTTTAAGAACCCGTCATCAAAGAATTTACGAGAGTAGGTATGGAAGATCCCTGCGGTTATCTCGATGAGGTACGAAGCATCGCCGAGGAAGCGGGGCGCTGTATCCTGGACGTGTATGAGCGCGACTTCACCGTTGAGGAAAAACAGGACGGCTCGCCGCTGACCGCGGCCGATCACGCAGCGCATGAGTTAATCACGGCGCGCCTGCGTAAATTGACCCCTGATATCCCCATCCTTTCCGAGGAAGCCGCTGCAACCGATTATAAGGAACGTAGCGGCTGGCAGCGGTTCTGGCTGGTTGATCCGCTCGACGGCACCAAGGAATTCGTCGACCGTAACGGTGAGTTCACTGTCAATATTGCGCTCATCGACGGCTCCCGGCCGGTACTGGGCGTGGTCTATGTGCCGGTGCCGGGCTTGAGTTATTTCGCCTGCGATGGGGGCGGCGCCTTCAAGCAGAAGGGCGGCCGCGAACGGCGCCGGATCAAGGTGCGCCGCTACGAAGGCGGCAAGCCGATTGTCGCGGCCAGCCGGTCCCACGCCGGTGACAAGCTCGCTGAATTTCTCGAACGGATCGGGAAGCATGATATTGTCAGAATGGGCAGTGCCCTTAAATTTTGTTTGGTCGCGGAAGGCACGGCCGACGTCTATCCCCGTTTGGGTCCGACCATGGAATGGGACACAGCGGCGGCGCAATGCATCGTAGAGGAGGCCGGCGGCCGTGTGATTGGCCTTGATAATCGTCCGCTCGCTTATAACAAGCCTTCATTGCTTAATTCCTGGTTCGTCGTCGCCGGAAGCGGCGACCATGACTGGACCGCCTACCTGCCGCCCGCTGAGGAATAAACGGCGCCGGAAGGAAATTATTTATTTGAAGAAGAACGCTGTTGTTGGTTTATCGTATCCGGATTGCCGGCCAACCCATAGTGTCGCCGCTCTCCTGACTTGCGCCTTTCCTCGCCCGACCAGGGCTGTTTGTTGACACGCCGGTCGCGCCTTGCGCGGTAGGCGCATTCGCGCACCACGATCGGTTTCCCCCTTAGCACCACATGATTCAGAGCCGTGATTGCTTCGCGCGCGGTCTTTTCCGGTACCAGGTATACGTGCCCGTGCCCGAGGGACTGGCCGGTTACCGTATCGCGCATGATGATGGCGTTAATCACGGTGCCATAACCGGAGAAGGCCGAGCGCAGGTCATCGGAAGTCACATGCTTTGCGAGATTTCCAACGAAGATGTTCATGTCGATCCCTCCATGAAAATTTCGTCAGGAACGAAATTTGACGAACTTCAGTTCGCCCCGTAGGGCGTGGGCCAAGGACGGCCCGCGTCAAAATTTCGCCTGGAACGAAACTCTGATGCGCTTTAGCGCGTCTCCCAGGCGAGGGCCATGAATGGCCCAAGTCAAGATTTTGCCGGAAACAACCGTTCCGTCAGGGACGGAATAATTGAACGCGCTTTGGCACGCTCCGAAGGGGCACGGATTAAACGCGCCAGACTTGACGCCTTTCCCTCATCCGGAAAAGGCATGTATCGCAACACAGTGGGGAAACCATTTTGTTTAATATGGGGTGCGATGGCAAGCAAGTGACCGCGCTTCACCAAAGCTGACTGATTTAAAAGAATTTTCTAAAGGCGCCCGCAATGTAAGGAGCGGGAAAGGGCGCCCTGGCGGGCAGCCCGCGGCAGCGTTTTCCAAAAGGAAAGAGATGGTGGCCAGGGACGGAATCGAACCGCCGACACGCGGATTTTCAGTCCGCTGCTCTACCAACTGAGCTACCTGGCCATTGTTGAACCACGTACATGCCATCCATGGCGAAACTCGCGAGATGTTTTCCTGGCCCCGGCCCCGACATCCTTGTCGGGGCGCTCGGCGGCGCGGAAGCCCGGTGGGCGGGCTTCCACGAAACCCCCGCCTCGCCCAACTGAGCTACCTGGCCGTAAACGGAAACCATGTACTTGCCATCCGTGGCGGTACTTCTAAGGTAAACCTGTACACCGGCCATGCCGGCGGCGCATTATAGAAAACCCCGGAATGTTTGTAAAAACCCGTGACCGTCGGTGCGATTTTGTTACTTGCTGGCGGGTGGCTGGTAATCCGGCGGCAATTGCGAACCTTCCCCAAAAAAGAATTTTTCCATTTCCGCTTCGATAAACTTGCGCGCCTTCGGGTCAAGGGGATTGATGCGATACTCGTTCATCAACATGGTCTGATGGCCAAGCCACAGTTGCCACGCTTCTTTCGAGACGTTCTCCCAAATCTTTTTGCCGAGTTCACCGGGATAAGTGGGGTAATCCAAGCCCTCGGCCTCACGACCGAGTTTCACGCACTGCACCATTCGCGCCATTTCGTTACCTCAACTGTTCAAGCAACCGTTTGACCGGCGCCGCAAAGCCGCGTTCATCCGGTTGCTCAGGGTTATACCAGACTGTACCGTCGGCTTCCATTGCCCGTAGGCTTTCCCCCGCGACGCGCGCAGGTATGGGCGTGATGTCGAGACGAAAATGACTGAAGGTGTGGCGCAACACGGGCCAGGTTAATTCAGGCGAGATCTCCAGGCCCAATTCCTTGCGGCACCAGCGTTGCACGTCTTTCTCGGTGCATTCCGGGAATCCCCAGAGGCCGCCCCATATCCCGGCGGGCGGGCGCTGTTGCAGCAGAACCTGTCCATGATTGTTTCGGATCATCAACATCTTGACGGACTTTACCGGAAGTCGTTTCCGTTGCACGGTGACAGGGTAATCCTCAGGCGAGCCGAGTCGCCTCGCCTGACAGGACCCGTTCAACGGGCACTGCGCGCAATCAGGATTTGCGCGTCGGCAGACGGTTGCACCCAGGTCCATCATCGCCTGGGTGTAGTCGGCCACTCTCACGTGCGGGGTAAATTTCTCCGCGAGTCGCCATAAGCGATTTTCCGTATCACGCTTGTTCAGCGGTTCACCGATGGCGTTGTGACGCGCCAGGACGCGTTTGACATTACCGTCCAAGATGGCGTGACGCTGATCAAAGGCGAGCGCCAGGATGGCCCCGGCCGTGGACCGGCCGATGCCGGGCAACCGGCGCACGCTGTCGTAATCCCGCGGAAATTCCGCGCCGTGTTCTTGCATCAGGATTGCCGCCGCGCGATGCAGATTGCGCGCGCGTGCGTAATACCCAAGCCCCGTCCAGAGATGCAGCACTTCGTTCATGTCCGCCCGGGCCAATGTGGCGATGTCGGGAAAGCGTGCCACGAACCGCTGGAAATAAGGAATGACCGTCGTCACCTGGGTCTGTTGCAACATGATTTCCGACGCCCAGATGTGATAGGGGTCGCCCGCCCGTTTCCAGGGAAGGTCTTTGCGGCCGTGACGGTCGTACCAGGCGAGCAAGCGGTCACTGAGCGTGAATTTATTCTTCATCGGCTTCGTCTGCTTCCTCTGTATCCCCGGCAAGTATCTCCAGCTTTTGGACGGTGATTCTCAGCTCATTATAAATGCGTTTTTTGACCAGCCAGGGACCGATGAGCGGCGGGACGTAGAATTTCGGGACCAGCTCCGCCTGGTGCTTCAGGCGCGTATGGCCGTTTTCCGGAATAATCTGCCAGCGTTGCGTGGCATAGCTGTAATCGCTTTCCTCCGGGTCCGAGCGGCTCACGATATCGCCGTTGTCCAGGGTTTCCACGTCCTGGACATTCTTGATGGTTTTGCAGAAGAACAGCACGCAGGAACTCACTGTCACCAGGATGCGTTGTTTTCCATCCGCATAGGTTTGCAAAATACGACTTTCGGTAATGGCGTCGGACAAACGGCTAAGGTTGTCGTAGTCGGTCAGGTGTTGTCTGATGATTGCGCTGTCGGCATCAAGGCGCGCATCAAACATCACCGTGTACCGGCCCCCGGCATGATCGACCTTGACCTTCAGTATCGTGGCGGCGGTGACGGGCGTGCATAGGAATGGGATAGATATCAATGCAGGCACGAGAAATTTTGTCGCTTGCATGGCCGTTATTGCAGAATCTTGAATTTCTTTTTCAGTTTCTCTTTCAGCTTGTCTTTTAATTCATCTTTTTCCTTTTCAATCTTCTTTTCCGCTTTTTGTTTGATGACTTCCCCAAGATCGACGCTGTATGTGGGATCGGCAAACGTGCCGGTAATGCGCAGCGGCACGGTCGTACCTTTGCGACCCGCTTCCTCGGCGAGCGTGACCTTCATGCGGTAATCCAGCCGCTCACTCACCAGGTTCGCCGTCCCCCGGCCCTTTGCCCGCACCGTCGGCCCTTGCAGCGTAAAGTCGTCGTTGCGCGCCACGCCGTTGGTCACGCGCAACGTGGCGCTCAAGCGGGCGAAGACCGTCTCGTCACTGGGTTTGGCCGTCACCCGCACCGGTTTGCCTCGCACCGTGTCATAGGCCTTGCGGGCGTCGTAGATCATTTTTTGTAAATTCACTCCTTCAATTTTGCCGTTGCGCAGGAGCACCGACACGGTCCCGTTCAGGGTCTTTTTAATTTGTTGGTCGTTTAATCCCTTCGCCGAAAGTTTAATGTTGAGATCGCCGGTGCCGCTGTATTTATCGAAAAGATCCATGTCCTTAAGGAAAGGCCCCAGTTGGACGGCGTTTAATCGTTCGTTGATTTTGAAGACAGGCGTTTTGCCGCGCGCGTCCACCACGATGTGGCCCGCGTAACTTCCGCCGTAGAGCCCGGCCTTGTTGGGTCCCAGCGTGATCAGGCCGTCATTGGCCGCGATCCGGATGACGACGTCGGCGGCGCGAATTCCCATCGCCTTCAGGCGTTTGATCTGCAACCGGCCGTGGGTGTTAAAGCGACGCAGGGTGGCCACGCCGATGACCACCGGATTTGCCGGCGCGGCGGATTTCTGTGCGGGCGTTTCCGGGGGGAGATAACGATCGAGATCAAGCTGGTCGATTGTCAGATCGAGTTTATACGCAGGCTTGGCGAAATTCCGGATCCCAACCGTGCCGTTGATACGGCTGTCGTCAAGTTGAAGGTTTAATCCCTTGAGTTGCGCGCCGTTGCCGGAAGCGGAAAAGTCCGACTTGAGCGAAAGCTTGGTGAGGGCGTTCTTGTCCGCGGCGGCGTATTCGATGCCGAGCTTTTTCATGAGGGCGCGAGGGTTGAAAGCGGAAACCGCAAAGCCGCCTTTTAATAACGGGGCGTCGAAGATGTTGCTTCCCTTGGCGGCGGCCTTGAGGTCCAGATCATCAAGCGTCAGGGACAGGCTGGGGATATCCAGGGTCTGGCGGTCCAGATCCACGTCGAGTTTCAATTTGAGCGCCACGCGCGTGCGCAGAGGCGGACTGCCGGTTTCAAGATCAAAGGCCAGGCGCAGGTCCACCGGTTTGCCGTAGCTGATCTTCCCGGTTTTCAATTCCAGGTTGTGTACGGCGTAGACGTCGCCGGCCTGTTTGTCCTGATAGACGATGTTGGCGGCGCGGACATTGATTTTGTCGATGAGAAACCCGGCAAGCCCGACGCCTACCAATTGTTCACTGGGCGCGGCGGGTTCCTGCTGTTGGGGGGTCTTGATCAGGTCATCCCAGTTGCTTTGCCCTCGGGCGCTGCGCGCGAGGTTCAGCTCCAGGCCGTTCAGAAATAGTGTGTCCACGCGGATTTCTTGTCTGAACAACGGCAGCAGCTCCACCTTGATGCCCGCGGAATCGATTTTTGCAAACGGTTTTTTACCGAATCCCCGGGCATTGCTCAGTTGCACGCCGCTCACTTCCACGCCCAGCCAGGGAAAGACCGACAGGTCGATGTCGCCCGCAATCTCCAGATTACGGCCGGTGTGCTGTTTGACGATTTTGACGATCTCCCCCTTGTACTGATTGGGGTCGATCAAAAACGGCAGGGCGATGGCCAGAATAATAATGAGGGCGGCAACGGCGCCGATAAGGATTGCGAGGATTTTTAGTATTTTTTTCATGTCGACTTCTTTGAGGAAATGGAGCGGGTGATGGGAATCGAACCCACGTCTAAAGCTTGGGAAGCTCTCGTTCTACCATTGAACTACACCCGCGCGTATTTGCCATTGCGTTTCCCCCTCCGGAGACGTCCCAATGTGATGTTTAGGCCCCGATGAGGCGGGGAGTGGGAGGGGCTCCTACCTCCATGTACATTGACCGGCGGTTCGCCATACAATATGGCATCTCATTGTAGCGATATTTGAACGGTTGTTGCACCCGCAGGTTCCCGGGATCATGAATATTCTTCTCAATGGACAGCAAAAGTCTTTCGACGCCCCGATTTCCGTGGCCCAGCTGCTTCAGGAGATGGGCCTGGCCGAGCGACGGGTCGCGGTTGAAGTAAACCATGAAATCGTGCCGCGAAGCCGGCACGGCGATTATCAAATACAAGACAACGACCGCATCGAAGTGGTGGTTGCGATCGGAGGCGGCTGATGACAACGTCGATATCGAAAGTGAAAGAAATTGGTGAAAGGGCGCGGCCCGACAAGCCCCTGATTGTCGCCGGGGTGGAATACCGCTCGCGCCTGCTGGTTGGGACCGGGAAGTACAAAGACCTGGACGAGACCCGCCGCGCGGTGGAGGCGAGCGGCGCGCAGATTGTGACGGTGGCCATCCGGCGTACCAACATCGGCCAGAGTCCCGGCGAACCCAATCTGCTGGACATCCTGCCCCCGGATCAATACACCATCCTGCCCAACACCGCCGGTTGCTATACCGTTGATGACGCCGTGCGTACCTGCCGGCTGGCGCGGGAGCTGTTGAATGGTCACGATCTGGTGAAGCTGGAAGTGCTGGGAGATGAAAAAACCTTGTTCCCGGACATTCCGCAAACCCTGGAGGCGGCCGAGATCCTGATTAAGGATGGGTTCAAGGTGATGGTGTATACCAACGACGACCCCATCGTTGCCAGACGCTTCGAGGAGATGGGGTGTGTGGCGGTCATGCCGCTCGCCGCGCCCATCGGATCGGGCCTCGGCATTCGTAACCCGTACAACATCCGCTTCATCGTCGAGGCGGCCACGGTGCCGATTCTGGTTGACGCCGGTGTCGGCACGGCCAGCGACGCCGCGATTGCCATGGAATTGGGCTGCGACGGCGTGCTGATGAACACCGCCATCGCCAAGGCGAACAACCCGATACGGATGGCGGCGGCCATGAAAAAGGCGGTGGAGGCCGGACGCGAGGCCTACCTCGCCGGGCGCATGGCGCGCAAGCAGTACGGTTCGCCGTCCTCGCCCGTCGGTGGAACGTTTTTCTGAGAGGCAGCGGCAAGTAGCAAGAATAACAAGGATGACCCCGTAAGTTTTACTTGTTACTTGATACTTGACACTCTTGTTCAGCGACATTCCCTGGTAAATCTTTTTATGATACCCGGATTAATAAGAAACGTGCGCTCTATTCGCAGTTACGTGCGCCGCGAAGGACGCATGACCAAGGCGCAAGGCCGAGCGATGAAAGAACTGTGGCCGCGTTACGGCATCGATAACGACGATATGCCGCTGGATTACATCGCCGTCTTTGGACGTGATGCGCCCGTCATTGTTGAGATCGGCTTTGGGAACGGCGACGCCCTGTATGACATGGCCGGGACGCATCCGGAAAACAACTACCTGGGCATCGAGGTGCATCGTCCCGGCGTGGGCAGCCTGTTGCGCAGGCTCGAAGCGGGCGGGCTGGAAAACGTGCGTGTGCTTGTCGCCGATGCCAAGGATGTGCTGACGAAAAGAATTCCCGACGGCTCGCTTGCCGCCGTCCATCTTTTCTTTCCCGATCCCTGGCCCAAAAAACGTCATCACAAGCGACGTCTCCTCCAAGCCGATTTTGCAGAGCTCGTGCGTATAAAATTAAGCCTTGGAGGCTACTTTGCGATAGCCACCGACTGGGAGGATTACGCCCGGCATATCCTGGAAGTAATGTCACAGATTGACGGATTTGAAAATGCGGCGGGTCCGGGCGGTTACGCGCAACGCCCCGCTTTCCGTCCGTTAACCAGATTTGAACAACGTGGAATAAAGCGCGGTCACCGTGTCTGGGATTTAATCTTCACACGGATCGCCTGAATAGAACCCCCAGAATATTCCGGTTAATTATTTTCATAGGAGTTAACAAGCACCTCTTTTTCCTTGCGCGACAGTAATTTCACCGCACACTCTCTGATGAGGGCGCTCGAACGGCTCTCGTAGAATTCCAGGTAGCACACCCTCACCGGCCGTCGGCTGCGGGTATAGCGCGAGGCCAAGCCTTCATTGTGTTCCTGAAATCGGCGTTTTAGATCGTTGGTGATCCCGGTATAGAACGAACCGTCGCTGCATTCGAGAATGTAAAGCACCCAGGGCTTGTCCCCATGGGTTTGGGAATTACTCGGGCAATCCAAGCTCGAAACAGGCATCCTTGCGACCATTGCTAATTGATTTCGGACACTCGACGCTGTAGCTCAATCACCCGCGCGTGAATATCCGCCACGTCGGGAGAGGCGGGTTGAAGCTCCAGATAACGCTGATAGTTTTCCAGGGCGGGTCCAAAGCATTCGAGCTGTTCGTAGATCCAGGCCCGCTCGCGCACTTCCTCGGGAAGATTGGGCGTGATCAGAAGAATCCGTTCTATCGCGGATAACGCCTTGTTAAAGTCCTTATTTTGTAAATATATGTTTTTCAGGTTGCGCAGCATGCGCGCCACAATCTGTTTTTTTCCGGCCGGCCGCGCCACGAGGAGCTGGGCAAGCTCTTTCAGCGATGAGCCTTGCTCCACTGATATGCCGTCAAGCCGTTCCACCAGCTCCTCCTCACTTAAGGCGATTCCCCCTGAGTAGGGGTCAAGTACCAGATCACCCTCTTCAGTGGCCAGTTTCACCATGAAGTGCCAGGGGAACAAAACGCCTTCGAGCGGTAGACCCAAGCGTTTGCCGATTTCCATATAGATGATGGAAAGCGTGAGAGGGATGCCGAGCTTGCGATCGAGCACATCGTTAAGAAAACTGTTACGGGGATCATAATAGTCGCTGTTGTTTCCGGAAAAACCTATCTCATCGAACAGGAATTCATTGAGCGCAACAACCGTGTCCTCGAAATCGGCATCAGGGGATAGTCGCTTTTTCAGGTTTTTCGCCAGATCATCAAGTCGGCGCAGATAGGCGTCGATATCAAGGCCGGGGTACTCGTCTTTTGCGACGAGCAAGGCGGCTTCCGCGAGATCGAAGTCCTCCTCAGGCCCGCTGAGCATGGTGTTTAGGCGTTTGGTGGTGAGAGAATGCATCAAAAAACCGGTCCTCGGTGTTTCAGTATCATCATTAAATATAGCAGAGGCCCCGGGGTTGGGAGGAAGAGAAATCACATAAGAAAAACTTATTAACCTATTCCTAACATTGAACTTATTTTGTGAAGACAGGAGAAGTAATCTGCGTTTCAATTGCATATACGGCACGCTTATACGCCGCTTTTTGTCGCCGGCGAAATCAGACGCGGGTTATTCTGATTTATGCTCCTTTCCGAGATGCGACCAATTTTTGTCTGAATGGAAACAGCCCGGGCGCGCGCCCGGTCGCATCCGGCTTTGTGAAATCAGGCGGCGATGGGTACGAACGGCAATTGTTATCCTTAATTAGCCGGTTCGTCGAGGTGTATGAACCGCCTGTCATGGCCGGCGCAAGCCGGTGCGCGTCGCCGTTTATAATGACGGGCAGACATGGACGTCAGGAGAAATCACAGAGGTTTTGTCGACGGTTACACGCGACCCACCGGCAAACCATTGTTGGCACTCGGTCTGGTCATCGGGTTGCTGGCGTCCTGCGCCACCGGCAAGCCCGACCCGCAACCGCCGCCGAACCGGACCTACACAATTCCACCGACGCTACTCCAGAAAAAGATTGCAGCAATCCTGCCGCAGCCGCCGCTCAACCTTGAGATACAGGCTATACGCGACGGTCGGATCGTAACCGGGTATGAACAATATGCAGGTGGGATGCGCGGTTTATTGTGGTGGAAGAAAAGATGGCAGGAACGCGTCCGCTACGTGATCGAAATCCGGCAACCGATATGGTACCAGCCATATAAGAGTCTGTTATTTGTCCGCGCCGAGGTCGATCACCGACCCAACCCCAACTACGCGTGGCAGCCCAAACGTTCCGCGCCGCTTCATAGTCGGGTCCCAGAAATATTGGGGACAATTGATTCCAAGATAGCGAGGTGATCAATGGAAGTCAGCAAACTGCAAGCCATTATCAGCATCCTGGTGATTGCCGCCTTCATTCTGGTAACGGGCATTGTCGCCCTTGCGCCGGTGATCGGCGGTTATCCCCCGGAAGGTTACACGGAGCATCTTAAGACCTTTGCTTCACTTTATTCGGGGATCATCGGCCTGATCGTCGGGTTCTATTTTGGCCGCGCTCGGGGCAGGGATTAAACGTCATTTTTTGTGTACCATTGTTGTGTGGGATGAACGGCGAGAGCCGGGGGAAAATTGCCTCGATCCTTTGATGACGATGGAGACCAGTCGACAATGAGTGGCCAGCACATAAAAGTACTAATGGTGGTTTTGTTATTGTATGGAACCGTATCCGGTTGCAGCACCATGGCAAACCGCATGGATAAATTCGATAGAACGGTAACCGCCTATAACGCGTTAATACGGTGGGGGGATTACCAGACAGCGGCCGAATTCAGGACCAAAAAAAGCAGTGGTCTGGTTGATACAAAAAACCTGAAAAACATCCGCGTCACCTCTTACGAACGCAAGCACGTGTCATTTTCCGGTGATGGGATGAAGGCGTACGTCATCGTTGAATTTGAATATTACAATGAGTATTCGCCCAGGCAGAGAAAATATATTGATAAGCAGACGTGGGTTTATAACGACGCGATCAAGGACTGGCGCTTGGACGGTAATCTTCCAAGATTCGGCACCGCCGGCAGATAGCATAGCCGCTTAACGGACATCGCGTTGCGCCCATAATTGCCGCCCGCCTGAGTTGGGTGCGACGTTACCAATCGGGTCCTGCAATGAGCCGAAAAATCCGACTTGGAATTAGCCGCTGCCTGCTGGGGGAGAAGGTGCGTTACGACGGCAATCACAAGCACGACGGCTACATCGTCAAAACCCTTGGCAGGTTCTTCAAGTTTGTTCCGGTATGCCCGGAGGTGGCGATCGGCCTGGGCGTGCCGCGTCCGCCCATCCGGCTTATCGGAAATCCCGATAAGCCGCGGGCCGCCGTCGTGGACGACCCAGGGTTGGACGTGACGGGAAAACTGACGCGATACGGCAGACGCACGGCGCGCGAGCTCGGAGATATCAGCGGTTACATCTTCAAAAGCGGTTCGCCAAGCTGCGGGGTGGCGCGAGTCAAGGTATATGGGGCGAACAACAGGCGCAGCAGGCGCGGAAGCGGTGTGTATGCACGGGCGTTCATGGCGGAGAACCCGCTGTTGCCGGTGGAAGAAGAAGACCGACTGGGTGATCCGGTGCTGCGTGAAAACTTCATCGAACGCGTGTGGGTGTATCACCGCTGGCAGAGACTGACGGCTTCCGGTCTGACTCCCGCGAAACTCGCCGCTTTTCACGTTGACCACGAGACCTTGATTATGGCGCACGGCATCGAGCATCTCCGTGCGCTGGAACGCCTCGGTCGCTCCCGGCATCCTGCCTTCCGCGACACTCGCGCGTCCCTGCGCTTCGTCACCGGCGTTGATGAACGCGGTTTGAAAACCACGGCAGATGCCTATATCCGGCTGCTTATGGCGACACTGAAACGCCGTGCCACACGGCCCCGCCATACAAAGGTATTGATGCACTTCATGGGTCATCTGAATCAATACCTTTCCCCGGTCGAGAAAAGGCAGGTCCTTAAAATAATCAATGCCTATCGTCTGGGACGCGCGCCGCTGGCAAAGCCGGTGGCCATTCTGAACCGCAAGTTGCAGCATTATCGCGATCCTTATATTACGCGCCAGGTTTATCTCAATCCGTATCCGCCGGAACTGAAGCTGCGTCATTATATCTGATGGCGCGGATAACAATGGTGCATAGCGAAAATCTGAAATACGGAGCGCTCTTTATGGTTGCCTCCGGATTGCTGTTCGCCTCCATGGCCACCATCATAAAGATCGTCTCGACGTCGCTGCCGAACGAAATGGTTGTGTTCTTTCGCAGCGTCATAGGCATGCTCGTTCTTTTGCCGTGGCTGTGGCATCGGGGTTGGGGCGTCGTTAAAACCCGACGCTTGGGCTTGCACCTTATACGCAGCCTGTTCGGTCTGGCGGCAATGTACAGTTTCTTTTATGCCATCGCGCATATTCCGCTTGCGGAGGCGACGCTGCTCAATTTTTCCACCCCCTTGTTCGTGCCCTTTATCGCACTGCTGTGGTTGGGTGAGGGCGTGCCCCATAAATTATGGTGGGCCATCGGCATCGGTTTCCTGGGGATATTGTTTATCTTAAAGCCCGGCATGGCACTGTTTACGCCGGTATCGCTTGTCGGTCTGGCTTCCGGAATTTTCGCGGCGGTGGCGATGGTCGGCATCCGGCGCCTGATCCGCAGCGAACCCGCGATTCGCATTGTTTTTTATTTTACCGCCACCAGCACCGTGGTCTCGGCGGTGCCGCTGCTGTGGGCCTGGCGGACCCCTGATCCGGCGTTGTGGGTGTTGTTGATCGCCGTGGGCGTGCTGGCAAGCCTCGCTCAATTATTGTTGACGCGGGCGTATGCTCATGCCCCGGCCGCCCAGGTTGGGCCTTTTACCTACGCCACGGTGGTGTTTGCGGCCATCGCCGGCTGGACGCTGTGGAATGAGGTGCTTGATGTTCTGTCATTTGTGGGCGCCGTGCTGGTCTGTATCGCCGGTATTCTGGCCATCCGCCGCGGGGGACCACGGTTGGCCCCGGCCGCTGAATTGCCCGATCTGGAAAAATTGAAGACAACGGTAAAACTAAAGTAGCATTCCGGAATTCTCACGGGCTGATCGAGCCGGACAGTCCCGTCCTGTGTCATTTAACATTTCAGTTATGTAACGGGAGGTAAGCATGTATAGCTTGGATAAGGCCGTCGGGTTAGTAACGAAATGGCCCGCCGACCGCAAGAAAGAACGCGATGAAATCATATCCCTGCTTGAGGAGGTCATTAAGGACTGTCGGAATGCGATTCAGGTTTGGCAGGGTTACCTGGACGCGCCGGGTGATCCGGGGGATAGGTGGACGCTGATATCATGGATGGGCCCGGAGCGCGTGAAGCAGCTGCACGAAATCAACCTAAGCGCCAAGGAACACATCAAGCGCGTCTCCGGTATTGCCGGGCCCGAGGCAAGCCGCTTTATAATCTTTGATGAAGATATAATTGAAATGGCTTACCGTCAGTTACGACCTGACGAGACCGGATCGGACGCAGCCAAGGCGGCGGTACAGGTAATGAACGGAAGGATTGACTACGTCCGCGGACTTATCGAACGGATTCGTTCCACCGCACCCACGGGAAAACCGGCGGTAAAGGCCGCGAAGGCCAAAAAATAGCCGTCATATGCTTTGTTGTCTTTTTATTCCGTGACTGTAATTAAGATGTGCATTGCATGAGTCGTCAGGTCAGCGTCTTGACCCCGTCGTCCGCCCCCAGGATCAGCACGTCCGCCGGACGACGGGCGAACAGGCCGTTGGTGACCACCCCGGCGAGGTGATCGAGTTTTTCCTCCAGCTCCACCGGGTTCAGGATCTTTAAGTTGTGTACGTCGAGAATGATATTGCCGTTGTCGGTGGTGAAGCCCTCGCGCAACACCGGCTCGCCGCCGAGTTTCACGAGCGCGCGCGCCACCAGGCTGCGCGCCATGGGGATGACCTCGATGGGGAGGGGAAAGGCGCCGAGCACGTCCACCAGCTTGGAATCATCGGCGATACAGACGAATTTTTCGCTTGCCGCCGCCACGATTTTTTCGCGCGTGAGCGCGCCGCCCCCGCCTTTAATAAGGTGTAGGTGCTTGGTGGCCTCGTCGGCCCCGTCCACGTAGAGCGGCAGATCGCCGGTGGTGTTGAGATCGAGCACCGGGATGCCGGCTTTCTTGAGCCGCTCGGCGGTGACATCGGAACTCGCCACGGCCCCGTCCAGCTTGCCTTTGGTCTTGGCCAACGCGTCGATGAAGTGATTGGCGGTCGAGCCGGTGCCCACCCCGATCACCGTGCCCGATTCCACGTATTCAAGCGCCGCCAGCGCCGCGGCTTTTTTCTTTTCGTCTGAGCTCATAGGCCAAGGTTTGGGCTGAAAGGGCGCCAGAATACCGATTATTTATGCAATAATAAAGAACGCCCATTCAGGGTATCCCCATGCCGGAAAAATACTTAAAGAAAATCCTGGGCGCCCGTGTGTATGAAATCGCGCGCGAGACGCCGCTGGAATACGCGGCGATCCTGTCGCAGCGCCTTCGCAACCACGTGTGGCTCAAGCGCGAGGACGAGCAGCCCGTCTTCTCCTTCAAGGTGCGCGGCGCCTACAACAAGATGGCGGGCCTGCCGCGGGCCGAGCTGAAGAAAGGCGTGGTGGCGGCCTCCGCCGGCAACCACGCCCAGGGCGTGGCGCTCGCCGCCGCCCGGCTGAACGCGAAGGCGGTGATCGTCATGCCGCGCACCACGCCGCAAATCAAGATTGACGCCGTGCGCAACCGGGGCGGAAAGGTGGTGCTGTTCGGGGACAATTACGACGCCGCCTACGACCACGCGCGCAAACTGGCGCGGAAGCGGCGGCTGACCTTCGTGCATCCCTATGATGATCCGGAGGTGATCGCCGGTCAGGGCACCATCGGCTTCGAGATCCTAAAGCAGCACGCCCAGGACCTGCATGCCGTGTTTGTGCCCATCGGCGGCGGCGGGCTGATTTCAGGGATCGCCGTGTATATCAAACAATTGCGTCCGGAGGTCAAAATCATCGGCGTGGAACCGGAAGACGCCGACGCCATGGACCGCTCACTCAAGACCGGCAAGCGCGTCGTACTCGACCATGTCGGCATCTTCGCCGACGGGGTGGCGGTGCGCCAGGTGGGCAGGGAGACCTTTCGCCTGACCAAAAAATACGTGGATGAGATCATCGTCGTCAGCAACGACGAGGTTTGCGCCGCGATCAAGGATATCTTCGAGGACCGGCGCTCAATCCTGGAACCCGCCGGCGCGCTGGCCTATGCCGGGCTTAAGCGTTACGTGGAACGCACCCGCCTGCGCGATGCGAATCTGATCGCCATTGCCTCCGGCGCGAACGTGAACTTCGACCGCCTGCGTCACGTGGCCGAGCGCGCCGAGGTCGGTGAACGGCGCGAAGCGATTCTGGCCGTGACCATCCCGGAGCGGCCCGGCAGCTTCAAAAGATTCTGCGCGGCCATTGGTAATCACTCAATCACCGAGTTCAACTACCGCTTTGCCGACCCGAAGAATGCGCACATCTTCGTCGGCGTGCAGATTCAGGATGCGCGCGAGGTAAAAAAGCTTATCAAGGTTCTCCGGGCCAAGGGCTATCCCACGCTCGATATGACCGACAATGAAATGGCAAAGCTCCACATCCGCCATCTGGTCGGCGGGCGCTCGCCGAACACCGTCCATGAAATCCTGTACCGCTTCGAGTTCCCGGAGCGCCCCGGGGCGCTCATGAATTTCCTGAACAAGATGGGCGGCGCCTGGAACATCAGCCTGTTTCACTACCGCAACCACGGCGCCGACTTCGGCCGCGTCCTCGTCGGCATGCAGGTCCCGCCGAAGGACAAAAAGGCCTTCCAGAAATTCCTGGACAGCCTGGGATACGAATACGCCAAAGAAACCGGCAACCCGGCGTATAAGCTGTTCCTAAGCTGAAACTAAGGCGGTTCCTGCATGTAGTACCTTAATTTAAAAAGTACTATGTCGCATAATTATAATAATTAAGATCAAAGAGACCCGCTATGGAAGAACCTCAAACACTAGTGACGGTAGGAACATTCACTAGCCCAGTGGAGGCTCATCTTGCCAAGGGGCGGCTTCAAGTTGAAGGAATACAGGCTATTGTCTTAAATGAGCACCATATATCCGTGAACTGGCCGATGTCGCAGGCTCTTGGCGGTGTCAAGGTTCAAGTACCGGCCGAGCAGCTTGAGGCAGCGAAGAAAGTTTTGGAGGCTCTTGCTCGTGGAGAGTATGCTGAACCAGATGCTTTGGAAACTAAATGTCCCATCTGCGGTTCAAATAATATTAAGGCGCGATTTTCCTTACCCAAGTTGTTGTTTCTGATTGTCAGTCTCGGCTTGTCTGCTATTTTCCCCATACGCAGAGAAAAACTTATATGCCGCAGATGCGCGCACAAGTGGTCATCTTAGCTCTGGTTGCTTACCGTAACTGACCGTAAGCGGCGGCTGAGTCCAACGTTGTTTCCCGCGCTTAATCAGTTCCATTTTCTGTATCACCACATCCATTTTAGGAACGTTTTGATATGGACCCATCCTTCCGGTGGTGACGGATTCGATTTTCTTTACTACTTTCATGCCTTTAGTGACTTTACCGAACACGGCGTAGCCCCAGCCGCGGGTGGATTTGTCGCGATGATCCAGGGAGGGATTGTCCGCGGTGTTGATGAAAAACTGGGCCGAGGCGGAGTGGGGGTGCGTGGTGCGCGCCATGGCGATGGCGCCGGTGACGTTTTTTAGGCCGTTGTCGGCCTCGTTCTTGATCGCAAGCCCGGTTTGCTTCTGTTTCATGCCGGGCATAAAGCCGCCGCCCTGGATCATGAAGCCCGGGATCACGCGGTGGAAGATCGTGCCGTTGTAAAAACCGCTCTTTACGTAACCCAGGAAGTTCTTGACCGTCACCGGCGCCCGTTTGGCGTCGAGTTCAAGCTCGATCACGCCCAGGCTTGTCGTCATGCGCACCCGCGGGTTCGCTGTTTCTGCGACGGATTCCTTGGCAAATCCGGCAACGAGCAAAGTGATGACGGCGGTGGTTAACAAAAAGGCGGCTAGACGTTTCATGAAATGATTTCTCCTGTGGTTTTAGGCGTGAATGGGTGTCATTTTCACCCGAAGTGATCGGGCTTCGTCAAGACCGTTCCATTTTGAGAATCGTATTCCATTCCCCGGCCGTGACCGGCATCACCGACAGGCGGTTGCCGCGCTGCACCAGCCGCATGTCCTTGAGCGCCGGGTGT
>WGFP01000067.1 GCA_015492195.1 Acidiferrobacterales bacterium | reverse complement strand
GAACCGGAATCCATAAAGATCAAAGACCTGGATGCCGGATCAAGTCCGGCATGACGAATTGATCAGAGCTTTCCTAATCTGTGAAAATCTGCGCCTGCACTGTTTTACCGTGCAATCTGCGGATAACCGCCGTTTTCAGAATCATCGGCGGTCTTAACCCGCGTCAAGGACGGGCGCCGGATATGCTGATAAAAGTCGAGCGAACTCAAACACAAAATCTCGACGATGTTCTCAGCTTCCCCGTCCGGCGTCACGCGCTGGGAGGTATTTTCCGCCGCACCACACAGGTTGTTTTTCTTCGCCGGCGCCTGCCAACTGGTCGCGGCGATGGCATGGTGGTTGCTCGTGCTGCTCAGCCGCGCCACCGGCGCCCCGCCGTTCTTGCCCGCCGCCATTGCTCCGGCCTGGGGACATGTGTTCCTTATGCTCTATGGCGTGTTCCCGTTCTTTATTCTGGGATTTTTATTGACGGTCTATCCGCGCTGGCTTGATCGCCCGCCCGTGTCCCGCCGCGTGTACGTTCCGATCTTCCTGGCGTTCACGACGGGGGTTTTGCTGGTCTACGTGGGACTGTTCACCCGCGCGGCGGTGTTGGCGCTCGCCTTAACCCTGATGCTGGGCGCCTGGGTCGCGGCGTTGTCCGTCCTGCTTAAGATTTTTTTTCAAAGCGATTTCGGAAAGAAAGTACACCCCGCGATCATAAACCTGGCGCTCATCGCCGGCGGTCTGGGAATCCTGAGTTTTCTGTTGGGCGTGGTGACAGGCCGACCTCTTCCCTTGAATCTGGCGCGGGATATCGGCTTATGGTTGTTCCTGGTGCCGACGGCCCTCACCGTCGGCCATCGGATGATTCCCTTCTTCAGCATGAGCGTGCTGGACAACTACCGGATGATACGTCCACGCTGGGGGCTTCCCTTGATGATGGTGGGCGTGTCAGGCCACGCAATCCTGGAAATCCTCGACCTCACCCGCTTGCTGCTTTTGTTTGATCTTCCCCTGGCATTCACCGCCCTCTACCACACGGTAAAGTGGGAGCTCCGGCGCAGCTTTCAGGCGCCCCTGCTCGCCATGCTGCACGTCGCCTTTCTGTGGTTCGGCATCGCCATGATTCTCTATACGTTCCAGGACTTCGCCGCGTTGTTCACCGGCGCACCGCTGCTCGGCCGGGCGCCGTTGCACGCACTGGCCGTCGGCTTTATCACCGGCCTGGTGGTCGCCATGGTATCCCGGGTCACCCTGGGTCACTCCGGCCAGCCGCTGGTAGCGGACCGGCTTACCTGGACCGTCTTTCTGGGCATAAATCTGGTCACCGTTATGCGCATCATCGCGGAGTTTCCCGCACTCGTACCCGATGGAAACCTTCTCAATCTGCTTGCCGCCCTGGGTTGGTTGCTGTTTCTGATTCCGTGGGCACTCCGTTATATCCCGGTTTACCTGCGTCCGCGCACAGACGGCGGGCCGGGCTGATTCCAACACTGCTACTTCTAAGGCGTTTCGTTAAAACAAACCGCAATCAACCCTGGGCCGGCGATGGCGCAGGTGTCTCATCCAACACCAGGTGGAACGTTGCGGTGCCGCATTTCAGCGACGATGGCCGCCGAAACAAGGGTTTCTCCATTCGCGGTAATGCCGGGGAATAGAGGTGTCATGTTGGCTCTTCCACCCTTTGGTCAGGCGTTACTCTTGCGCGTGCGCACGATCTGATAGCCGGGACGCCAGAGGTAGCGCAGCGGGGCCGAGAGGATATGCACCAACCGGGTGAAGGGGAACAGGATAAAGATGATCAGTCCAAGCAGGATGTGCAGCTTGAATATGATGTTCACATGTTCCAGGTTGCTCGCCGCTGTCGGATCAAAAGTAAAGATGCCAAAGGCCCAATTCATGAACAGCACCACCTCGCCCTCGGCCAACTTGGACAGCGAGATCGGCACCGAGATCAGCCCCAGTATCAGCTGAACGATCAACAACAGCAGGATACCGGTATCGGCGAAGCTCGAGGTGGCACGCACCCGCGGATCCATCAGCCGGCGGTGTGCCAAGAGCAGCCCGCCGATGAGCGCGATTACCCCGGCGATGCCGCCGCCGATCCCGGCCGCCAGCGCCTTGGCTTGGGGCGTGACGCCCATGGCCTCATAGATTTCCATCGGCACCAGCAAGCCGAACAGGTGGCCAAAGAAGATCACCAGCACGCCCAGGTGGAACAGCACCGAGCCCATGATCAGCTGCTTACGGCGCAAGAGCTGGCTGGACTTGGATTTCCAGGTGAAGGGGTCGCGCTCATAGCGGATGATCGAACCCACGGCCAGGACCGTCAGCGCGATGTAGGGGAAGATTCCGAAGAGAAATTGGTTCATGAGTCACCTCCTAATCCTTTGGCGGATGCCGCGAGCGGCATGTCTTTGAGGGGAGTTGGTCCATTTTGAACAGCAGAGACCCGCTGACCGGGCATTCCGCGTTCAGGTCGGGACCAAAAACCACCTCGGCCTCCTGCCAAGCCTCGTCGAGAACTTCAAGGTTTTCCGGATCGTCGTCCTCCACGGCCAACAGCTGCTGCACCGGCTCCGACGAGCGAGCCGCGCCGGCGAACTCGGCCAGCGCCGCCGGCACGGCGGCATAGGGGCTTTCACGCCGCCGCAGCCTCTCGGCCAAGGCGGCGATGATGTGCCCCGCGTCGGCCAGCAGCGCGCGTGCTTCCTCCACCGGGCGGAGGGCCGCAAACTCAAGCAGGATTGGCAGATGGTCCGGCAACTCGCTGGAGACCAGTTCGAAGCCGGCGGCGCGATAGGTCTCCAGCAAGTCCACCATCGCCGGGCCGCGCTCGCGGCTTTCGCCGTGCACGTGCTCGAAGAGGTTGAGGCTGAGCGTGCGCGAACGATCGAACAACAGCACGTAGCGCTCCTGCAGATCATAGAGATCCATGCCGGCCAGTTCGTTCAGCAGCGGCCTGAGCGCTGCCCGCGCCCGGGACGAAAGCAGCGCCTCCCGCTCCAGCACTTCGGTGATCTCGGGGATCGCCTCCTGCAAATCGGCGCTGGGGTAACTGAGAAGGGCCGAGAGAGCCTTGAATGTCTTATTCATCGTTTTCTCCGTCGGAATGGCAAACTTGCGTCCACTGAACGCCTGCCTCCCCCGAACAGCTTGCCGCCCGAGGAACCAACCGAACACTGATTGCCGTCGGTGAAGCCGCAACCGCCGCGCAGGCCATAGGCGTCCTCGACCATCTCGCGGTGGGTTGTCGGCACTACGAAACGATCCTCATAATCGGCCAACGACATGATCCGGTACATCTCGTCAATCTGCAGCGGGTCGAGGCCCACGCGCTTGGCGACCTCCAAATCAATCACGCCGTCGATGGTCTTGGAGCGCATGTAGGCGCGCATGGCCAACATCCGCTCAAGCGCGCTCACGATGGGCGCCTCGTCACCCGCGGTCAGCAGGTTGGCAAGGTAGCGCACCGGGATGCGCAGGGATTTGACGTCGGGCATGTCGCGGTCGATCCCAACGGCGCCGGCTTCGGCGGCGTTCTGGATCGGCGACAGCGGGGGGATGTACCACACCATCGGCAGCGTTCGGTACTCGGGGTGCAGCGGAAAGGCGATCTTCCAGTCCATCGCCATTTTCCACACCGGAGATTTCTGCGCCGATATGATCCAGTCCTCAGGCACCCCTTCGGCACGGGCCGCGGCCTGCACTTCCGGATCGTTGGGGTCGAGGAACAGGCCGAGCTGGGCATCGTAGAGCGCCTGCTCGTTGGCCACCGAGGCGGCCTCCTGAATCCTATCGGCGTCATAGAGCATCACGCCGAGGTAGCGGATGCGCCCCACGCAGGTTTCCGAACATACCGTCGGCAGGCCGGATTCGATGCGTGGATAGCAGAAGGTGCATTTCTCGGATTTGCCGCTTTCCCAGTTGTAGTAGATCTTCTTGTAGGGACAGCCCGAGACGCACATCCGCCAGCCGCGGCACCTTTCCTGGTCGATCAGCACGATGCCGTCTTCCTCGCGCTTGTAGATGGCGCCCGACGGGCAGGAAGCCACACAGGCCGGATTCAGGCAGTGCTCGCACAACCGCGGCAGGTACATCATGAAGGTGTTTTTATATTCCCCGCAGATGTCTTTCTGGATGCCTTCGAAATTGTAGTCTTTTGAGCGCTTCTCGAACTCGCCACCAAGAATTTCCTCCCAGTTCGGACCCCATTCGATCTTTTCCATCCGCAAGCCGGATATTTTCGAGCGCGGGCGGGCGGTGGGAAAGGCTTCCATCTCGGGGGCCGACTTAAGGTGGTCATAGTCGAAGTCGAACGGCTCGTAGAAGTCGTCGATCTCCGGCAGGTCGGGGTTGGCGAAAATATTCGCCAGAATGCGCCACTTGGCCCCCTGTTTGGGCCGGATCTTGCCCGAGGAGATTCGTTCCCAACCGCCGTTCCAACGTTTCTGATTTTCCCAGTCCTTCGGATAGCCGATGCCGGGCTTGGTCTCAACGTTGTTGAACCAGGCATATTCAACTCCATCCCGACTGGTCCAAACGTTCTTGCAGGTAACCGAACAGGTGTGGCATCCGATGCATTTATCAAGATTCAGGACTTTGCCGATTTGCGCACGAACTTTCATTGCTCACACCTCCTTCTTGGCGGGCCGGTCGAGCCAGTCGACCTTTTTCATTTTCCGCACGATGACGAATTCGTCGCGGTTCGATCCCACGGTGCCGTAGTAGTTAAAGCCGTAGGACTGCTGGGCGTAACCACCAATCATGTGGGTGGGTTTCACCGTCGCCCGGGTAACCGAATTGTGGATCCCGCCGCGTTTGCCGGTCTGTTCCGATCCCGGCGTGTTCACGATCTTTTCCTGGGCGTGATACATGAGGGTCATGCCCTCCTTCACCCGCTGCGATACGACCGCACGCGCGATCAGCGCGCCGTTGATGTTGTAGAGCTCTATCCAGTCGTTGTCGACGATACCCGCCTTCTTTGCATCCGCCTCCGAAAGCCAGACCACCGGTCCACCGCGGTTTAGCGTCAGCATCAGCAGGTTGTCGGAAAAGGTGGAATGGATGCCCCATTTCTGGTGCGGCGTAATGAAGTTGAGCACGACGTAGGGCTCGCCGTCACGCGCGGAGGCATTGACCGCCTCGGTGATCGTCTTGAGATCCACCGGCGGGCGCCAAGTGCAGAACTGCTCGCCGAAGGCGCGCATCCACAGGTGATCCTGGTAAAGCTGCTGACGACCGCTGAGCGTCCGCCACGGAATCAGCTCATGCACATTGGTGTAGCCTGCGTTATAGCACACATGTTCGCTCTCGATGCCCGACCAAGTGGGCGAGGAAATGATCTTGCGTGGTTGCGCGGCCACGTCACGGAAGCGGATCTTCTCATCCTCCTTGGGCCTGGCCAGGTGGGTGTGGTCGATCCCGGTATTCTTCGAGAGCGCATCCCAAGCCTTCACCGCCACCTCGCCGTTGGTCTCGGGAGCGAGCATCAGGATTACTTCGCTGGCATCAATGTCGGTATCGATCTTTGCCAGCCCCTTGGTGGGGCCTTCCTCGGTGACTACGCCATTGAGATCCTTGAGGTGCTGGACCTCCAACCCGGTATTCCAAGCAATGCCCTTGCCGCCGTTGCCCACCTTCTCCATGAGCGGCCCCAGCGAGGTGAAGCGCTTGTAGAGATTGGGATAGTCGCGCTCCACCGGAATGTAGTTGGGCGCGGTCTTGCCGGGGATCAACTCGCACTCGCCCTTCTTCCAGTCGCGCACCTCCGGCTGGGCGATCTCGGCGGGTGTGTCGTGCAGCGTGGGCAGGGCCACGATGTCGGTCTCCTTGCCAAGATAGCCCGGCACGATTTCCGAAAACTTGCGGGCAATGGCCTTGAAGATCTCCCAGTCGGATTTCGACTCGTAGGCCGGGTCCACGGCCGCCTGCAGCGGATGGATGAAAGGGTGCATATCCGAGGTGTTGAGGTCGTTCTTCTCGTACCACGAGGCGGTAGGCAGCACGATGTCGGAATAGACGGCGGTGGTGGACATACGAAAGTCAATGCACACCAGCAGGTCCAGCTTGCCCTGCGGCGCCTCGTCGTGCCACTTCGCCTCAATCGGCTTCTGGCGACCCTCCTCGCCCAGATCCTTGCCCATCACCCCGTGATCGGTGCCCAACAGATGCTTAAGGAAATACTCATGCCCCTTGCCGCTCGATCCCAGCAGGTTGGAGCGCCACACGAACAAATTGCGTGGCCAGTTCTCCGGCGCGTCCGGATCCTCGCAGGACATCTCCAGCACGCCGGACTTAAGTTGTTCGATCACATAGGCAAGGATGTCCTTGCCGGCCTTCTTCGCGGCCTTGGCCACCTCCAGTGGGTTGGTCTTGAGCTGCGGGGCCGACGGCAGCCAGCCCATCCGCTCGGCGCGGATGTTGTAGTCGATCAGGCTGGCCTTGTTCCAGTCGCCTTCGGGTGCCGTGGGCGAGATGATCTCGCGTGCGCTCAGAGTCTCGTAGCGCCACTGGTCGGTATGGGCATACCAAGCGGAAGTTGAATTCATGTGTCGCGGCGGGCGCGCCCAGTCCAGCGCAAAGGCCAGAGGCTGCCAGCCGGTTTGCGGGCGCAACTTCTCCTGGCCCACGTAGTGGCTCCAACCGCCTCCCGACTTGCCGACGCAGCCGCACATCACCAGCATGTTAATGATGCCGCGATAATTCATGTCCATGTGGTACCAATGGTTGAGGCCGGCCCCGAGGATGATCATCGAGCGGCCTTCGGTCTTTTCCGCGTTTAGTGCAAATTCGCGCGCCACGGTGATGATCTGATCGCGCGGTACGCCGGTAATCTTCTCTGCCCAGGCCGGGGTGAAAGGTAAATCTTCGTCGTAGGACTTGGCCGCCCAGTCGCCGCCCAGACCCCGATCAAGACCGTAGTTGGCGCAGAACAGGTCAAAGACCGTGGCTACATAAGTTTCACCATCCGACAGTTTGAGCTTCTTGACCGGCACATTGCGGGTCAACACATCAGGGTGTTCACATTTGACGAAGTTATCGGTCGCCTCGCCGCCAAAATATGGGAAATCAACGCCGACAATCTCATCATGGTTTTCTTCCGAAACAAGCGACAGACGCAGTTCGGTATCACGCTCGCCGGATTTTTCTTCCAGGTTCCAACGACCTTTCTCGCCCCAGCGGAAACCAACCGAGCCATTGGGAACCACCGGATTACCGGAGCGGCGATCACAGGCGATGGTTTTCCATTCGGGATTGTTGGATTCACCTAAGTTGTCATCAAAGTCAGCCGCGCGCAGCAAACGCCCAGGCACCAGTTTGCCGTCTTGTTCATCCAGACGCACCAGCATCGGCATATCGGAATAACGCCGCACGTAGTTCTCAAAATAAGCGACCTGCCGGTCGAGATGGAACTCGCGCAGGATCACGTGGCCCATGGCCAAAGCCAGGGCGCTGTCGGTGCCCTGCTTGGGGGCCAGCCAGATGTCGCCGAACTTGGCAGCCTCCGAATAGTCGGGACTGACCACCGCCGACTTGGTGCCGTTGTAGCGGGCCTCGGTGTAGAAATGGGCGTCGGGCGTGCGCGTCTGCGGCACGTTCGAACCCCACAGGATCAGGAAACCGGCGTTGTACCAATCGGCCGATTCCGGCACGTCGGTCTGCTCGCCCCAGGTCATGGGGCTGGCCGGCGGCAGATCACAATACCAATCGTAGAAGCTCATGCAGGTGCCGCCCAGCAGCGACAGGTAGCGCGAGCCGGCAGCGTAGGACACCATGGACATGGCGGGAATAGGAGAGAAGCCAAACACCCGGTCAGGACCGTAAGTTTTGGCGGTATAAGCATTGGCGGCGGCGATGATTTCAGTCGCTTCATCCCAATCGGCACGTACGAAACCACCTTTACCGCGCAGGACAGTATAGTCGGCCCGCAGGATTGGATCCTCTTGCAGCTTTGTCCAGGCCTCAATCGGCGAATTACTGCTGCGCAACTTGCGGTAGCTTTTCAACAACCTGGCGCGGATCAGCGGAGTTTTCACCCGGTTGGCGGAATAGAGATACCAGCTGTAGCTTGCGCCACGGGCGCAGCCGCGTGGTTCATGGTTCGGCATACCGGCGCGGGTGCGCGGATAATCGGTCTGCTGGGTTTCCCAGGTGACGATGCCGGATTTGACGTAGATTTTCCAGCTACAGGACCCTGTACAGTTTACGCCATGAGTGGAACGCACGACTTTGTCGTGGCGCCAGCGGTTACGGTAGGTGTCTTCCCAATCGCGGTTCTCGGACGTGGTATCGCCATAGCCGTTCGCGAAAGTCCCGACGCTTCTGTTTTTCAGGAAATTCAAGCGGTCCAGTAGATGGCTCATGCTTATTTCTCCGTTTCGCAGGATTCAGGATTCATGGGTTTTTCACGTAAGCCCCGGGGCGCATGTAGAACCACCAGTTGATAAGCAGACAGACAAAGTAGAACACCGCGAACCCATAGAGCGCGTGCTCCGGTGCCGCCACCTTGATCTGCTCGCCGAACACCTTGGGAATGATGAATGCGCCGTAGGCCCCTATCGCCGCGGTCCAACCCAGCACCGGCCCGGCCTGCTCCTTGTTGAAGACCACGGCGATGGTGCGAAAGGTGGAGCCATTGCCCACGCCGGTAGCCGCGAACAACACCAGGAAGAGAAGAAAGAAGGGAACGAAGTACTCTTCCGGGGTCGCCGAGCGATAGGCGACGGACATGTAATAGGCCACCCCGAGGGCCGCGACGATCATCACGATGGCAACGATCTGCGTGATCTTCGCACCGCCGACCTTGTCGGAGGCCCAACCGCCCAGGGGACGGATGAAGGCGCCGATGAACGGTCCCATCCAGGCGTACATCAGCGCGCTCGGGGCATTGGGATTCACCACGTCATGCTGGAGCACCCCCGCCGCGTCCGGCACATGGATGTAACCGAACACCACCTTGATGGCCAGCGGAAAGGCCGCTGAATAGCCGATGAACGAGCCGAAGGTCATAACGTAGATGATGGTCATCGCCCACGTGTGTTTGTTGTTGAAGATCTTGTACTGGCGCGTCAGGTTGGGACGGATGTCACCGGGAATGAGTTTCAACAGGAACACCGTCGCCACGACCACCGCCGGGAGAACGAGCCATTTGTTCACCAGGCCGATCCCAATCGGTGGCGGCAGCATCGCGTAGAGGCCCGCGGAAGCGGTGAGAAAACCGACGAGCAACATGCCGGTGATCTTGGCGAAGCTATTAACCGGGCCGCCGATGTGGGGGGACACGTGCTCCGTGCGAATGTTGTTCATCCCGTACCAACCAATGAAGGCGAGTGGGACGAGGAACAGCAGCCACACGAAACCGGCGTTTTGCAGCCAAGTCTCGGAGCCTGCCTTGATCTTGCCGATAAGGGTGCCGCTGGTGGTCTGCAAAACCATGGGATCGCCGCTCAAGGGACCGAGCAGCGCGAAGGTCATCACCAGAGGCACTAGGATCTGCATCGTCGTAACGCCGGCGTTGCCCAAACCCGCGTTGAGCCCCAGTGCAAGTCCCTGCATCCGCTTGGGGAAGAAGAAGCTGATGTTGGACATGGAAGAAGAGAAGTTGCCCCCGCCGATGCCCGAGAGCAGGGCAAGCAGCTGGAACACCCACAGCGGCGTATCCTGGCTTTGCAGGGCGAGGCCCGTCCCCAGCGCCGGGATCATCAGGAGCGCGGTGGTGAAAACAATGGTATTGCGTCCCCCCGCGATACGGATGAAGAACGTGTTCGGAATACGCAGTGTCGCGCCGGTCAGGCCGGCGATGGCGGATAACGTGAACAGCTCGGGCGCGGAGAAGGGGAAGCCGAGGTTGAGCATCTGCACGGTGATGATTCCCCAGTACAGCCACACGGCAAACCCGCACAACAGGCTGGGGATCGATATCCACAGGTTTCTGAAGGCGATCTTCTTGCCGGTCGACTCCCAAAAGGCGTTGTCCTCGACGTCCCATTTTCTGATGTCAGTCATAGTTTTCCTCTTGTTGTGACCTTAATTTTGCAAGTATTCCGGCATTGCGCCGGGCATCCTGCCCGGCGCCTTCGGTGCGCGTAAAATTCGGGCGCAAACCGCCGTCCAGTTCCGTCGATCGATGTTTGCCCCCGGCGTCACGGTCCATACCGGGCGTGAATTCATTCCGATACACCGGGCGCGACCTGCGATCGGCCGGCCCGGTCCCTGCCGCGCTCGCCGGAGTAGTGCATCCACATCAGCGATACCAATGTGACGCCGAACAGGAGCATGAAGGCGGTGCTGTTAACCCCGGTGACGTCGAGGACGGCGCCGAACATGATGGGCAGAAAGAATCCCCCCAGGCCCCCGACCAGACCGACGATACCGGAGACCACGCCCATGTCTCCGTAGTACTCGTCGGAGAGATACTTGAACACCGAGGCCTTACCGAATCCCCATGCGATGCCGACGATAAACAGCAGCACCGTGAACCACCACACGTTGACGCCCAGAGTCATGCGCAACTCACCGTTGTCGACGGTGCGAATCACCACCTCGGTGGGTGGATAGGACATGAAGAACAAGGAAGCCAGGGAGACCCACATGATCCACCAGGTCACGGTGTGGGCACCGAAGCGATCGGAAAGCCAGCCGCCCAAGGCACGGATTATCCCCGAAGGCAGCACGAAGATCGCCGCCAGAAGGGCCGCGGTGCGCAGATCGAAGCCGTACTCGCTGATGTAGTACTTGGTCATCCATAGCGACAGCGCCACGAAACCGCCGAACACCAACGAGTAATACTGGCAATACTTCCACACCACGGGATCCTTAAGCACCTGCAACTGATCGCGGAAGGTGACGCGGGACGCCACGCGGCGTTCGGGCTCGGGGAAAGCAAAGAACCAGAAGGCGATGGCAGTGATGGTCATGGCCACGGCGTAGATCTTAGGCACCGCCTGCCAACCGTAGGCCACTACCAGGGAGGGAGCGACAAACTTGGTCAGCGCGGCGCCCGCGTTACCGGCGCCGAAGATGCCCATGGCGAAGCCTTGACGCTCGCGGGTAAACCAGCGCGCGGTGTAGGAAATGCCCACGGCAAACGATGCGCCGCAAGCGCCAACGAACAGGCCGAGAACCAGGAAATGCCAATATGCGGTAGCCTCGGCGAGCAACCATAGCGGGACGATGACCGAAACCAACAAACCGAAGTACACCGGACGGCCGCCGTACTTGTCGGTGAGCATACCCAACGGCAGGCGCAACAACGAACCGGTAAGAATGGGGGTGGCGACAAGGATGCCAAACTGCGTCTCGTTGAGCTCCAGATCAGCTGCGATGGGAATGCCGATTATGGCAAACACGACCCACACTGCGAAGCAGACCGTGAACGCAATTGTGTTCATGGTCAGTACGGAGAGTTGCTTAAAACGTGTGCTTGGCATGAATACCGACCTCCTGTTTAATCTTTTCCAGGTTGCTCGATCCAGGGGTAACGCCGTGGATTTAATAAACCTGAATCAAATCTATAATTGATTTAAATAAATAGAATTGACTTGGATCAAATAAAACTGGGCTATTTCCACCCAATCATTCAGGATAGCGCCCTCGCAGCAACTACTTGCCACGAATGACTTCGGCAAATCCGACTATTGCAAGATTTACTCAATTAATTAAATAGAGTAATCAGGGTATAAATAATGGAGGATAATTCTGGAAATTAATTTGATTCGCCTTGAAAGGGCTTTGCTTTACTCAGTATCCGAATGGATACCGACCTACATTGAACGTATGCAAGACGAGGTTCCTTCTCAACCACAGCGCAACATTCTTTGTGATTACTCCCAGCCGTAATTCACGCATGGTGTCCTACAGATGCGCCCGTGGATGTGGTGCCGGTCGCCGACTATGCGGACGTCTCATCCAACACCAAGTGGAACACGGAAGAGTTGATCGCCAGCATGGGGCGGATCTTCTCGCTGACTCGAATCGAGACCCGGTCCCCGTAACGGGCGAGCCGCTTCAGCAGGAGATCGAGGTGGTGCCGCTGACCTTCCCGAAGCTCCTCGATGTACAGGGTGACGGTGGTCGCGGACCGGCGCAGGAGTTTTTCCAACCGACGCCCCGCGCGCCGGAAGAAGCGGCGGTCCAAGGCGCCCCGCAGGGTGAGCGCAAGGTTGGCACCCGTTTCCGCAAACCGCAGGGAAACCTCTAGAGCGCCTGCGCGCGGGCGGGCGTCATAGGACCGGCGCAGAAACTCGAGGGTCTTTTGGGCCAAGCGCCGCCCCTTGGCGGAGTTGTCGCTGAAGTAGCGCTTGCCGTAGTCCCGCATGGCCAAACCCGCGATCCAGTCCCCGATGACTTGGGGCCAAAGCCGGGGGGGACAACATGTCACGGTGCGCAGAAACTGATACAGGCGCCCGGGCCCGCCCAGGAGCACACCGCGCGTGAAGAACCGTCGCACTATCCCCAGCTGCTGACGCCACGAATAACCGTTCTGCGCCAGGGGGCGGCGCAGGTAGCGGGTTTTGTTGCGGATGCGATCGGCGATGGCGCGGTTCCCCACCAGACGCCGGCACAGGGCCTGATAGGCCTGCACCATGGCCGCGTAATCCATCCGTTTCGGGATGAAATTGGTGCCGGCCTTGGTGTTGTCTCCGCATTCCGCTCCCGGAATCAACCGGCCTTCCTTTTTCAGCCGTTCGTGCAACGGGGTCTTGGGCAGCGCCGCCAGCAGGCCGATCATGGCCACCTGAATTCCGGCGTCGGTGATGAACCGGTACTGGCGCTCGAAGGTGTCGAGGGTGTCATTGTCGAAGCCGACGATGAATCCGCCAAGCACGTCGATCCCGGCGGCATAGATCTTACGAACGGCGGTGAGGAGGTCCAGGCGGGTGTTCTGGGTTTTGTTGATCTCCTTCAGACTCTCCGCGTCGGGCGATTCGATGCCGAGAAACACCCAGGCAAAATTCGCCTCGCCGAACAATCGCAGCAGTTCCTCGTTCTCCGCCAGGTTCAGCGAGGCCTGGGTCCCGAACTGGAATCGATAGCCGTGCGTGCGTTGGTAATCGATCAGAAACCGCAGCAGTTCCTTGGCGCGGGCCTTGTTGCCGATCAGGTTGTCGTCCACAAAAAACACGTTGTGCACATTGAGCGCGCGCAGGCGGTCGAGTTCCTGCCCGATCTGCGCCACGTCCTTGACGCGCGGCTGACGGCCGAACATCACAATGATGTCGCAGAAGTCACATTGAAACGGGCAACCGCGGGAGTATTGCAGGCCCACGGTCGCGTATTTGTCGATCTTAAGGAGATCAAAGCGCGGAGGCGGGGAATCCTTAAGGGCAACCACCCCGGTCTCGCGGTAAAGCTTGCGGGGCGTCCCTTGTTCAAAGTCGCGGCAGAACCGCGGCCAGATATATTCGGCCTCGCCGGCCACCACGGTGTCCGCCAGGTGTTCGTAGTGCTCGGGGCACAGCGACGCGTAGCTGCCGCCCGCCACCACGTGGTAGCCTTTTCTGCGGTAGTAATTCAGCAGCTCCCGCTGGCGCGGAAACTGGACGGCCATGCCGCAGACACCGATGAGATCCGCCTTGGGCGCAAGTGGTATGGACTCGATGTTTTCGTCGACGATTTCCACTTCCCAGTGCGGCGGGCACAGCGCGGCCAGCGTCGCCAGCCCGAGGGGCGGGTTCATGGTCCGTTTGCCCCGCAAAACCTTTTCCACGGCCCAGCGGAAGCTCCAGAAACTTTCCGGAAACCGGGGGTTGATCAGAACCAGACGGACGGGACGGTGTATTAAAGGTAAGTTTGCCAAATTACGTGCACTCCTAAAGTCTCCTCCCCCTTGCATACATTAACACAAGCGTTGATCGAATATAGGCAATATGGATGGGAAGTCTTTATGGCTCGTCCTTACAATACGGAATAATACCGATACGTTTGACCCTTCTCATACAAAACTCCGCCGCACGTTAACCATGGTCACGATCAACGACCATGGGTGTGCGCGAATGCTTGAAGCACAAACCGATACGGAGATCACGCCTTGCGCCATATTTGGGGTATCTCTGTCCCGTCTCCGGCGTATGGCCAGGCAGTCTGGTTGCCCCGTCGGCGGCCGCCCCGGGGGATTTCGACTTGCCGGGGGGCAAGGAATAAGGATATAAAGAGAGAATTTTCCCGCGTACCGGATTAAAAAAAGAAGGGGACGTGCAATATCCGCGGGACAAGGCCTTGAATTACCGTCGATGAAACCAGTTAATAACGCATTGAAACAAAAACAAAACAGCTATACCCGTGAAGAGTTGCTCGCCTGTGGGCGGGGTGAGTTGTTCGGCGCCGGCAACGCCCAGTTGCCGCTTCCCCCCATGTTGATGTGTGATCGCATCATCACCATTACCGAAACCGGCGGTGCGTTCGGCAAGGGCGAAATCATCGCGGAGCTGGACATCAAACCGGAGTTGTGGTTTTTCGACTGCCACTTTCAGGGAGATCCGGTCATGCCCGGCTGCCTGGGGGTGGATGCCATGTGGCAACTGGTGGGCTTCTATCTCGGCTGGATGGGCGGACCGGGCAGAGGCCGGGCGCTTGGCGCCGGCGAAATCAAGTTCATCGGCCAAGTGACGCCGGACAACAAGCTGGTGTCTTACCGTATCGATATCAAACGCCTGATCATGCGCAAGCTCGTAATGGGTATCGCCGATGCGGTCATGGAGGTGGATGGTAGGGAAATCTATTTCGCGACGGATCTGCGCGTGGGTTTGTTTACTTCTACTGAAAATTTCTGAGGAAGGCGGGCGTGAAGCGTGTGGTGGTTACCGGCCTGGGGATCGTCTCCAGCATCGGCAATAACAAACAAGAAGTGCTGGAATCTCTCAGGGAGGGCCGCTCCGGTATTTCTTTCAGCCGGAAGTACGCGGACCTGGGATTCCGGAGTCACGTGCACGGCGCGGTAAACATCGACGTCGAGAACTTGATCGATCGCAAGCTGCGGCGCTTCATGGGCGACGCCGCCGCGTTTAATTACCTGGCCATGGCGGAGGCCATCGAGGACGCCGGGCTGGAGCAGGCACAAATTTCCAATCCGCGCACGGGATTGATCACGGGCTCGGGGGGGGCGTCGACGGAGAACACGGTCCTGGCGGCCGACATGCTCCGCACCAAGGGCCTGCGCAAGGTGGGGCCGTTCATGGTGCCGCGTACCATGGGAAGCACCACCTCCGCCTGTTTGGGAACCGCCTACAAGATCAAGGGCGTGTGCTATTCCATCAGTTCGGCCTGCGCCACCAGCGCCCACTGCATCGGCAACGCCTGCGAGCTGATCCAGATAGGCAAGCAGGACATGATATTCGCCGGCGGCGGCGAAGAGGTCCACTGGACCATGTCGGTGCTGTTCGACGCGATGGGGGCGCTTTCCTCCAAGTACAACGCCACCCCGGACAAGGCGTCCCGGGCCTACGACGTGAACCGCGACGGCTTCGTGATCGCGGGCGGCGGCGGCGTAGTGGTGCTGGAAGAACTGGAACATGCCAGGGCCCGCGGCGCCAAGATCTACGCCGAACTGGTGGGCTACGGCGCCACCTCGGACGGCCACGATATGGTGCAGCCCTCCGGCGAGGGCGCCGTGCGCTGCATGGAGCAGGCCTTGGCCACCGTGGACGGACCTGTGGATTACATCAACGCCCACGGCACGAGTACGCCGCTCGGCGACACCCGCGAGTTGGAGGCCATTCGCAAAGTATTCGGCGACAAGATTCCCACCATCAACTCCACCAAGTCGCTCACCGGCCATGCGCTGGGGGCGGCCGGCGTAAATGAGGCCATCTACTCGCTGTTAATGATGAAAGAAAATTTTGTGTGCGAGTCGGTTAACATCGAAACGATCGATCCCGCGGCGGCCGACATGCCGATCGCCCGCAAGCGCATCGACAACGCCGAGCTAAACACCGTGATGTCCAACAGCTTCGGCTTCGGGGGTGCCAACGCCTGCCTGGTGTTTCAACGTTTCAACGATTAGCAAAACGCCCCCGGCGCAAGACACGCCGAGGGCGATCTAAATGCCAGAATACCCGCGTTATGATCTTTTAATTATTAATCCAATTCGATGGAGTCCTTCGTCCGGTCCCGGCGCCGTTTCTCCTTGGCTCCGTATTCGTCAATGCAATCATCCTTATAGACCATGACGCAGGCCAGGTAATCCGAGGCCTCCACCAAAACCGCGCGGATCGCCTTGCCCGTGGGGGTTTTGGCATGTTGTCCAAGGCTTCCGCTAAATCCTCCTCTATAAACGCCAACCTTAAGCCCGCCGCCCGAGGTCCGGGCCTCGACGGTCCGTACGTGTTCGATTCGGCCCGTCGTCGTGTCAACGACGCGCAGATCGACGGCGATATAGGCACTTTCTTTCTTGCCGCCGAGACTGATGCCCTTGAAGCTGAGTCCGCCCCCCGACCCTTGGACGTCGCGCTCGAAGCTCGTAACTTTACCCATTACCAAATACTGCGCGCCGGTAAGCTTCCCAATCCGTGCAGCGGTCTGCTGGCTGACTCGCCCGGACGCCCCCAAATCCTGTTCCCGCAGGACGTGGCTCAGTTTGCTGCGCTCCACCATGTCAAATTTACCGGTCGCCGCCAGTTCATTGGTCAGCATGTCCGCCAGTTCCCAACCGACACCCGTACGCCACCAATAGGCGTAAGCGGCATTCTTAAATTCAGCAACGGCCACCACCGGTCGGTTTTTGGCGGCCGCCGCCGGACCGATGGCGGGAATATTTACCACCATGAAGGACAGAACCAACAAAACGAGTTTCTTCATTAATATTCTCCTTTGTTTCCAGTATTGCGTATCGATCAAAATCACGTCTGTATTGCTTTGGTGAACGTTGACCCCATTTACATAACCTTTCCCCAGATTGACCGGCCGTTGAATCACCCACTCTGGAAGGGATGGGAATTCCGTTCCGCCGGTCACGCCGTTTCCCTATGATTTGGGCACGGCGATAACCCCATGAATCGCCGCCCCGAAGGCGCCGCTCCGCTATTCTGCCCCGGGCATTCCGACCCGGCAACCCAAAAACATCCGGGGGCGCTCTGGGCCCGGAATCCGCTATTACCTGAGTTACTTCTTCTGCGACTGTTCGAGCCCTTTTAGAAACTTGCCGACAGCCTCACCGGCCTCTTCCGGGGTCATTCTCTCCATGTTTCCGCTGACCCGTCCCATGTTGTACTGGAAGTTGCGCGCCGCATACTCGCCGCTGGCCTGCATAATAATGATCAGGGCGCCAAGTATGCCGAAAACAATGTAGGCCAGGTTCGCCTTGATCTTGTGCACCTGAATACTCGCCGTAATAATCAGATAGAACGCCCAAGCGGTGCCGAGAATACCCCCTAGATAAGGGACGACACCGAGTATGACCGTGATCGGGTATATCGCCGAAATGTAAGCGATACAACGATAGGCGGTTTCATAGGATTCCTTGGAACCCATAACCAACCATATAAGGTAAAAAATCAGGGCGCCGATAAAACTGACGATCACCACCATGATCGGAAAAATTATAATCGCCGCAAAACCCGCGAACATCATGCCCGCCATACCGAAACCAACGAGCGAAAGCACGGCGGTCAGCACACCCGCAAACACCGCCATCACCACCAGAAATACCAACGGTTCGATAAACCCGCCGCTCCTTGGCATGTCCCGATAGAAACCGACTGGGTTTGTGACAACTTTGATGACCTGATTCGGTATTGCAGAAAAATCCACTCTTGATTGGTCTGTCATTTTTTTCTCCTTATCTTATTTTCATAGAAAGACTTGCCGTCAGCGCAAATATCCCACGCTGCTCCAACACAACACGCCCTGAGTACAGCGGTAACCCCTTGGATTGCCGTCCCACAAACCGCCGCTTCGCTATTTTGCCACCGGATATGCTGAGTTGGATGCGACGCGGGACGATACCGATTTGTCTGTGTCGCAACAGCGTGGTCAATTGGCACGCGGATCCACGCTGCCGTCCGGAATCACCTGTATACCCGCATCCCGAATAGTGGTCATCAGGCGCTGAATGTGTTCGTAATTAATCGTCTCCACCACGCAAATTGCACGCACAGCCGTAACATCCGGCCCGGAGAATGTCCGATCGTGCGCAATGTCCTTAATGCTTGCGCCCATCGACGCGATCAGCTTTGCCAGCTTCGCGAGCCCGCCCGGTCGATCACTGATGATGGCCGTGAATCGGCACAGGCGACCGTCAGCCACCAGCCCGAGTTCGATAACCCGATCCAGGATCGTGAGATCAATATTCCCCCCGCACAAGGTCAGAACAACCCGTTTACCCGCCAACTCGGGTAACTGACCGCTCAGAAAAGCAGCCAACGGGGCCGCTGCCGCCCCTTCGACCACGCTTTTTTCCAGTTCAATCAGCCTGACGATGGCCAGCGCCAGCGACGATTCATTGACCGCAAGAACCTTATCGACGTGCCGGCGCGCAATTTCAAACGGCAAGTCACCCACCTTACCAACCGCCAAACCATCGGCAAGAGTCGGTCGGGTCTCGATTTTGACCGGTCGGCCATGATCCAGCGCCGCGCGAAAGCTCGCCGAATGTTCGGCTTCGACACCGATCACCTGCACCTCGGGACGTTGCGATTTGACCGCCAGGGCAATGCCCGCGATCAGGCCGCCGCCGCCGACCGGTACCACAATCGCATCGACATCCGGCACTTGATCCAGGATCTCCAATCCCATCGTGCCCTGGCCTGCGATGATCGCAGCGTTGTCAAACCCGTGAATATAAGTCAGCTTGTGTTCACGTGCGTATTCATCGGCGTAGTTTCTGGCGTCGATAAACGTATCACCCTGCTGGATGACATTGGCGCCGAGCTTTTGACAGGTCGATACTTTGATCAACGGTGAGAATCGGGGCATGACCACCGTGACTGGAATCTTGAGTAATCCCCCGTGATACGCCAAACCCAGCGCATGGTTGCCTGCCGAGGCCGCGATTACCCCGCGCGTGCGTTGCTCCTCATCCAATAATTCCAGCGCATTACGCGCGCCACGTTCCTTAAAACTGCCGGTTCGCTGAAGATAGTCGAGTTTGCAGAAGATCCGGCATCGACAAAGTTCGGAAAGCGGAATCGATTCTGTGCATGGTGTCACGGAAACGCCGTCGGCGATACGCTGACGCGCGGCGAAGATATCCTCACTATTGATGGTCATTTACGTAAAAAGGTATGTAGGTAAAGGATGATAATTTTTTCCGCCGCTTCGCTATTCTGCCATCGGGTATCCCAATCCGGCAACTTAAAAATATTCAGGAAGGCGCGCGGGTAAGAAAATTAATCTACTCTTATACTGAATAATCCAATAAAATTATTTTTTGAACCACCCAGACAGGATGGAACAGCATGATGCGCCGATTCAAGATTTTAGCCTTTATTATTGTTCTTATGCCTTTTGTCCTCTCGGCTGCCGGTTGCGCCGCCAGACCGGCCAACGGCATGGATGTCAAATGCAGTAAAGGCCTGAAAGTGGCTTACCGGGAATTAAACCTTGCCGAAGCAAAGGGATTCAGCGGTACCGTCGCCTGGTCGAAGGCCGCCAGCCTGTTGACCGCCGCCAAGGTCCAGCAACAATTCGAAAAATGGCCGAATTGCATCGATAAGGTGAGGCGCGCGAGATATTATATAAAACAATCCCAGATGCAATAATCGCAAAGCCCGGGCTCGGCCTCTGCATTCTAAGGCGCAGCCGCACCTATACTTTTACTTTCTATTTACACGGCAAAAACCGCACCGTGGTTTTCATCTCTTCCAGCACTTGTGCCAGCGCCGCAAGTGCCTGTTCGATATCCTGCTCCGTGGTCCTGTTGGAAAGCGACAGGCGCACGGCGCAATGGGCGTCCTCGGCGCTCATGCCCATGGCCATCAAGGCGTGGGACGGATCGGGCGAACCGGACTTGCAGGCCGAACCCGACGACAACGCAATGCCTTTCTGATCCAGGGCCACCACCAACGACTCGCCGCGCAGTCCCGGCAGGGTCATATTAAGCGTGTTGGGCAGACGCTCGGCGGGATGACCATTGAGCCGGGCATCGGGGATCAATTGTTCGATGCCCGCCTGCAGCCGGTCGCGCAGGCCCCGCACCCGCTCCATGTCCTGAAGCCCGGTCCGCGCGAGTTCCGCCGCCTGTCCCAGGCCGGCGATGGCGGCCACGTTCTCGGTACCGGCCCGCACCCCCTGCTCTTGCTTGCCGCCATGAATCAAGGATTCAATCTCAACACCTTTGCGGATATATAAAGCGCCGATGCCTTTGGGCCCATGGAATTTGTGGCCGGACAGGCTCAGGAGATCCACACCGAGTTCCTCCACGTCCACCGGGGTCTTGCCGACGGCCTGCACCGCATCGGTGTGGAACAACACGCCGCGCGCATGCGCCACACGACACAACGCTGCGATGGGCATGATGGTGCCCACTTCGTTGTTGGCCGCCATGATGGAAACCAGGATGGTGTCGTCGGTCAGCGCCGCGTCCAGGACGGCCGGGTCGAGCCAACCGTTGCTATCCACCTCCAGGTAGGTCACGCGAAAACCCTGACCCTGGAGAAACCGGCAGGCGCCAAGGCAAGCGGGGTGTTCCACCTGCGTGGTAATAATATGGTTGCCTTCCGCGCGTCGAGCGAAGGCAATACCTTTAATGGCCAGGTTATCCGCCTCCGAACCACCGCCGGTAAAAATAATGCGCCGCGGCTTGGTGTTGAGTAAGCGCGCCACCCGGCGGCGGGCCTGTTCCACCGCCTCATGCGCCTGCTTGCCCAGGGCATGGAGGCTGGAGGGATTGCCGTGCACCTGTTCGAGGTAAGGCGCCATGGCGGCGTGCACGTCCGGGTCCACCACGGTGGTGGCGTTGTTGTCGAGATAGACGTGCTGTCTGGGTGCGGCCGTTTGCGGCTTCAACGGCCGGGCGCCGCAGGCGCCGGTCACCTTGGCGGCTGATGCGCGGGCCCGGGCCGTGCCCGCCTCCCGTTTTACCACCTCGCAGAGCAGGGCTTTGTACACGGGAAACCCTGAGATTTCGTCGTAATTACCCAGGTCGGTGAGCTCGTTCACATTGGCCTCTTGCCAGGCCTTGGGGCCCACGGGCCCGCCGCCGCCCATGTTGACCTCGACGGCGCCCGGCACGATGTCGTCGGTGACCCGGGCGCGGAAGCTCACCGCCCCCCGCGGCGTCCGGATCTCGACCCGGTCGCCGGTCTCGATGCCCCGGGCCGCGGCATCGGCACGGTTCAACTCCACCGTGGGCTCGGGGTTATCCTTCACCAGCCCCTTGATCCCATGGTGCTGGGAACGAAAGTCGGTGTGGGGCCGGGCCCCGGAATTGAACACCAAAGGAAACTTTTCTCCCAGCTCGGGGCTGGCGACCGGGCCTTCCACCGGCTCGGTGTACTTGGGCAGGGGCTCGTAGCCGTAATCGGCCAGGACGCCGGAGGCGATCTCGAACTTGCCCGAAGGCGTGTCGAAACCGGGCTTGCCGTCCGGCCGCAGGCCGCCCTTCTCCCATTTTTTATATTCCATCATGGGGACGGGGATCTGCACCGTACCGCCCTGTTCCCGCACCTGCTCCAGGGTGAAGCCCGATCCTTGCAACACGTGCCGCAGCAGCGCTTCTTCCGACTGGGGGTATAAATGCCCGTACCCCAGTCGCCGCGCCAGCTCGGCCATGATCCGATAATCGTTGCGCGCCTCGCCCACCGGTTCGATGAGACGCTCCCGCACACGGAAGATAGGACCATAGGTCATGTAGGACTCAATCTCGAACATCGTCGTGGCCGGCAACACCAGGTCGG
>WGFP01000066.1 GCA_015492195.1 Acidiferrobacterales bacterium | reverse complement strand
ATGTACGCGGTATCGGTGTGGCGGTGAGCGTCAGGATATCCACCTCGCTGCGCAGCTTTTTCAGGCGTTCTTTCTGGCGCACGCCGAAACGGTGTTCTTCATCAAGAATCAAAAGCCCCAGCCGCTTGAAACGCACGTCGTTCTGTAACAGGCGATGGGTACCGATCACAATATCCACGGAACCCTGTGCCAGACCCTGCAACACCTTTGCCTGATCCGTCTTGCTGCGAAAGCGTGACAGCAATTCGATGCGGTAAGGTAATCCAGCGAACCGGTCACTGAAATTCTGATAATGCTGTTGCGCCAGCAAGGTGGTGGGCACAAGCACGGCAACCTGCATTCCCCCTTGGACGGCCAGGAAAGCGGCGCGCATGGCAACCTCGGTCTTGCCAAATCCCACGTCGCCGCACACCAGCCGGTCCATGGATTTGTCCGTTTCCATATCTCTCAGCACTTCCTCGATGGCCCTGGCCTGATCCGGGGTTTCTTCGAATGCAAAGGCATCGGCGAACGCCTGGAATTGGGCATTGTGTACCGGAAAGGCGTGGCCCTTGCGCGCGGCGCGCAGGGCCTGAATTTCCAACAGCTCCACGGCCGCGTCATGGGCCTTCGCGCGCGCCCGCTGTTTGGCCCGTTCCCAGGCCTCCCCGCCGAGTTTGTGCAACGGCGCGTGTTCCGGATCGGTGCCGGTATAGCGGCTGATGAGATGCAGCGCCAAAACCGGAATATAGAGCTTGTCGTTCCCGGCATATTCCAGGGCCAGAAATTCCGTTGGACCGTCGCCCACGTCCAGGGTCTGGAGGCCCAGATAACGCCCGACGCCGTGATCCTCATGCACCACCGGGTCGCCGATCCGCAAATCGACCAGGCTCCGGATGATGGCCTCGGGGTCGCGCTCGGGGCGGGCGCGACGACGGCGCTGCGCCACCCGCTCGCCGTAAAGCTGAGCCTCCGTGATGACACTGAGCGCCGGGTCACACAACTGCACGCCTTTTTCCAGGGGTGCGGCGGTCAATCCCAGTTTTGTTTCGTCACGAAGAAATGCCTCCCAGCCGGACACGTCAGTCGGTTGAAAATCATTGTCATTGAGCAGGGTGCGTAGTGTCTCCCGGCGTCCCGGCGCCTCGGTGACAATCAAGACGCGTCCGGAATAGGTGCGCAGGTATTCAAATAACGTCCGATAGGGTGCGTCGGATTTATGGTTGACGGGTAGACTGACCGGAGCCTTGGTGTCATAGACAATATGCCCTGCCGTCGCTTCACTTGGATCGTCCGGGACATCTACGCTCGCCAATTCGACGCATGGCCAGGCATTGAGCTTTTCCTGCAATTGCGTGTCATCAAGAAGCAGCTCGGCCGGCGGCAGCAAGGGGCGTTCGCGATCGTGTTGTAATTGGGCATATCGCTCCTCGGTTTCGCGTCGGAAACTTTGTGCCGCCCGTTCCACGCCGCTGTCCAGGATGCACAACGCGGTATCGGGTAGATAGTCGAAAAAGGTCATGGTCTGATCGAAAAACAGCGGCAGGTAATATTCAATTCCCGGAGGCGACAGGCCCTTACTGATGTCCCGGTACAGCGGGACTTTCTGAGGGTCGCCCTCGAACCGGGCGCGGAACGCCTGACGGAAATGCCGAATCGCCGATTCGGTCAAGGGATATTCGCGCGCCGGCAGCAGGCGAATACGATTTAAGGATTTTCCGGAACGTTGGCTGTTTGGGTCGAATTCGTGGATTGATTCCACCTCGTCTCCGAACAGGTCTATGCGGTAGGGCGCCTGACTCCCCATTGGGAACAGGTCAATCAAACCGCCGCGCACGGCGAACTCCCCGGGCTCCATGACTTGCGACACATTCTGGTAGGCGCCGCGCGTCAATTGTTGGCGCAGGCTGTCTATATCGAGCCGGTCGCCCACTTCCAAAAGAAAGCTGTGGCTTGCCACGTAATCCCGCGGCGGGAGGCGGTGCAGCAGGGGCGGGACGGGGGCCAGCACGATGCCGCGCGCCAGCTTCGGCAGCCGGGAAAGCGTGGCGAGGCGTTGCGAAATGATGTCCTGGTGCGGCGAAAACACGTCGTAAGGCAGGCACTCCCAGTCGGGAAACGGCAGGATGGGAAGGGCGGGGCCGTAGAAGCGGATCTCGTCTTCCAGTTGCTGGGTAGCCAGGGCATGGGGGGTAATGACCAGCACCGGGCCCGGATATTGCATGGCGGACATGGCAATGGCCAACCCGCGGCTGCTGCCGAGCAGACGGCGCCACACCAATCGCTCCCCGGGTTGGGCCGGTAAAACCGGCTTAAGTGGCGAATTTATAAGGGTTTTTTGAGAGATCGCTGGATGCGGGGGCATGCCGTTTCTGCCTCTGGAAATTGGGTATTGTACTTTAATCGCCTATTTTGCGACGTGTGTCGAAAAAACGCTTGTCATACTAGATAGTTATATGCATAATCTCAACAAAAGCAGTAATAGTCTCCAGTAAGTTACCAGTATCAACGTTAAAACGAGAAAGGTAGGTGGCTTAATGGCAAAACATCCCTCTTTTAAAGTAGGCGACGCCGTTTTTTACCCCTCCGCCGGCGTGGGCGTGATCCAAGCGATTGAAGAGCTTTATATCAGTGGCGGTTTTAAGCCGTGCCTGGTGATTCACATCCCGGAAACCCACATGACCGTCAAGGTGCCGCAAGAAAATGTCCGGAAAAACGGCATCCGCCCCCTGCTTAATGGACGAAAACTTAAAGAACTGTTCAAGGTGTTGTCCGCCAGGAGCCGCCGGCGCGTGACGGGCGGGAACTGGTCTGAACGTTGTAAGGAACTTGAACGCAGGATCAACACCGGCACTTCCCTGGAGTTGGGCGAGGTGGTGCGCGACCTGATGCGCTGGAAGAAGCAGTCCGGCCTTTCCTTTGAAGAGTCGATGCTGCTGGAAACCGCAAGCGGTTACCTGGCGCGGGAAGTGGCCGCCGTCCAGGGTATCGAGACGGAAGTCGCCATTGACCGCATTTGTAACTACATTGGCGTTCGAACATAGGCCGCCTCGCTAGCCGCCGTCTTCTCCATCCTTGACCGTTGCATCTGGAATTTGGGCCCTGATACCGGCGGCCGGTGCCGGCTTGCGCATGCGCGCCGCCGAACCGATGTACAAGGATGTACAAGCCCCCTCCGGGGAGGCAAACACCGCACTGTCGCGGGAGACAGGAAGTCGGGAGCGACCGAAACAGTATCTGCCGCTGGCAGGCCGTCCCGTTATACTTCATACCCTGGAACGTCTATGCAGCCATCCGCGCGTGCGTGGGGTGCTGGCGGGGATCTCTCCGCAGGACCGTCATTGGCCGGCCCTGATTGATGAAGGACCGCGTCCGCCGAAGTTATTGGGAAGCTATCAGGGGGGTAAGACGCGCGCTGAGACGGTGCTTAACGGTTTGCGGGCACTGGCGGCCCATGCCGGGGCGGGGGATTGGGTGCTGGTTCATGATGCGGTGCGTCCGTGCGTGCGGCATGACGACCTCGACAAACTGATCGAGGCGGTCAGCGACTATCCCGACGGCGGTTTACTCGCGCTCCCCATTTCCGACACGCTCAAGCGCGCCGACGATGAAGGGCGGGTGCTTGAGACGGTGACACGCACGGGCATGTGGCGCGCGATGACACCGCAAATGTTTAAGCTGGATACACTGAAGTTGGCGTTGGAACAGGCGCTAAAGGATAAGCTGGAAATCACCGACGAGGCCATGGCGATCGAGCGCATGGGCGGACGCCCGCGCGTCGTTGCGGGCCACCCCGACAATATCAAGATCACATTGCCGGCTGATCTGGCTTTGGCCGAGTTATATTTGAAACAACAACAGGAAGAGCTGGCATGATCCGCGTCGGGCACGGCTTTGATGTGCATCCATTGGTTGCCGGTCGGGACTTGGTGCTCGGCGGGGTGAGAATTCCACACCCCAAAGGTTTGCAGGGCCACTCGGATGCCGATGCCCTGATTCACGCCGTTTGCGACGCCTGTTTGGGCGCGGCCGGCCGCGGCGACATCGGCCGGCATTTTCCCGATTCCGATGCGCAATATAAAAACATCGACAGTCGCAAATTATTACGCAAGGTCAAGGAAAACCTTGAAGAGCAGGGCTGGCGCGTTGTGAATGTCGACGCCACCCTCATCGCCCAGGCTCCGCGTCTCGCGTCGTATTTACCGCAAATGGCTGCGAACATCGGGTCCGACCTCGGGATACCGGCGGAGGCGGTTAACATCAAGGCCGGCACCACCGAGAAACTCGGCTTTACCGGGCGGGAAGAGGGAATAGCGGCGCAGGCAGTGGTGTTGATAGAAAAAAGTAAGGAGTGAGGTGTGGGGAGTGAGGAAAACCGAAAACAAGTCTTTCGGCGGGTGAAGCATGTTTTATCTTGACCTATTCCGGCAGCTTGAAGAAAAGCAGGTGCGCTACATGCTGGTAGGCGGCCTCGCCATGAATCTTTATGGCGTACCGCGAATGACTATGGATGTTGATATAGTGCTGGCTTTAGATAAGGATAATCTCCTCGCCTTTATCGAGGCGGCAAAAGCGCTGCGGTTAAAGCCGATTGCCCCGGTTAACTTGGAGGATTTATTAGACCCCGGACAGCGTCGCGCATGGTCTGATGAGAAAGGGATGATTGCTTTCGGTTTATCATCGGTCCAAACAAATGCGCCGACCGTAGATATCTTGATTGATCCCCCCTTAGATATTGATGCCGCTTTACGACGCGTCGAGTTTCGGGATATAGAAAATACCCGGGTGGCGCTGGCGTCTATTGAGGATATAATTTCTCTTAAAGAGAAGACGGGACGGGAACAGGACATGGCCGATATTGAGCAATTGCGCAGATTGCAATAAGTTATTGATTGTATTCAAAGTCAAGACATGAGCCAACATTGTGTGAAAAAACGCGGCGGATTCAGATACTACGTCAGCGAAGAGCAGCTTCACGCCTTTGCCAAGCTGACGCCGCTTCAGCGCCTTGAATGGGTGGACGAGGCGCGTACGTTCACACTGATGGCACGTACGCCGGAAACGGCCAAACGGCAGGAGCGACTCCGGCGAGGGGAAACGATTGTGCCGGTAAAGTAGATTGTGAGGGGTGAGGAGTGAGGAGTGAGGCGAAGGTGTTCTCCTCACCCATCATCACTCACTTCTTACGCAGCAACACATACACGGCCCCGGTACCGCCGTCATTCGGGCGGGCGGAGCAGAAGGCGAGCACCTCGTTCTTTTGTCGCAGCCAGGCGTTTACCTTGCCTTTCAGCACCGGTAATTTTCCCTCCGAGCTTTTGCCTTTTCCATGAATGATGCGCACGCAACGGATGCCCCGGACGCGCGAATGGTTAAGAAATTCCACAATGCGCTCGCGAGCCTCCGGGACGGTGTTGCCATGGAGGTCGAGCTCCGCTTCAATGGCGTACTGACCCCGGCGCAGTTTGCGCATCACGCTGTGCTGCAACCCCGGGCGCACGAACAATAATTCGTCCCCCGTTTCGATATCCGCCGGCTCATATTCGTCCGACAGCAGGCTGTCCATAACTTCCCGGGCGTCACGCAGGGATTGTTCCGGGACCGGTTTGCGGCGAGGGCGGTGAGGAGCGATTTTATCCTGTTTCAGTCTTCGAACGCCGCCCACAACATCGCCAAAGCCCGTGTCTCCGGGATCTTTCCCTGTTTTATTTTTGGCCATGATAAGTAGTATGATAGGTGAGGAGTGAGGTGTTAGGAATGAAGAGTAAATACGTGAGGAGCAGAATTGAATTTTTTGAGACCCCTCACTCCTTACTCTTCACCCCTCACAGATTCTCTCCTCACTTTTTTAAACTCATCAGATACTGTTCTGCATCCAGCGCCGCCATGCATCCGGTGCCGGCGGAGGTGACGGCCTGGCGATAGACGTGATCCTGAACGTCGCCGGCTGCGAACACGCCGGGAATGCTGGTGGCCGTCGCGCCCCCTTCCGAGCCGCACTTGGTAATGATATAACCGTTTTTCATTTCCAGCTGACCTTCAAAGATGTCGGTGTTGGGTTTGTGGCCGATGGCGATGAACACGCCCTTTACCGCCACCTCCTTGGTTTTGCCGCCCTTGTCCTTGATGCGTATTCCGGTGACACCGTTGTTATCGCCCAGGACCTCATCCAACTGATGGTTCCATTCGATAGAAATATTGCCGTTCTTGGTTTTTTCCATCAATTGGTCGATCAAAATGGCCTCGGCGCGGAATTTGTCGCGCCGGTGCACGACCGTGACGCGCGAGGCAATGTTCGACAGATACAGCGCCTCTTCCACCGCGGTGTTGCCGCCGCCGATCACGGCGACGTCCTGACCCTTGAAAAAGAATCCATCGCAGGTGGCGCACCCGGAAACGCCCTTGCCCTTGTAGGCCTCTTCCGAGGGCAGCCCCAGATATTTGGCCGAGGCGCCGGTGGCGATAATCAGCGCGTCGCAGGTATACGTTCCGTTGTCGCCGATCAGGCGGAACGGTCGCGCTTGCAGTTCCGCCTTGTTAATATGGTCGAAAATGATCTCGGTATTGAAACGTTCGGCATGCCGGCGCATACGGTCCATGAGGTCGGGCCCTTGCAGGCCCTCGACGTCTCCCGGCCAGTTATCCACGTCGGTGGTGGTCATGAGTTGACCGCCCTGTTCCATCCCGGTGATCAGCACCGGTTTAAGGTTGGCGCGTGCGGCGTACACCGCGGCTGCGTATCCCGCCGGCCCGGAACCGAGTATCAACACTCGGCAATGTTTTGCAGTTGCCATGGTGCGGTTGCTCCGTATCAGGTCAGGAAATCAGTATGACATGCAAAATATACCGTTGTTCTTGAAGACACGTTATATCATGAGTTATGCCGCGCGTAATGGTACGCTATTGACCCGGACAGCGTAAGGGAGAACGCATGCGCATCGGTATTCCTAAAGAAATCAAACCCAGGGAAGTTCGCGTGGCCCTGAACCCGCCCGCCGTCGGTGAGCTCATCAAGCATGGGCACGAGGTGTTTGTCCAATCCGAGGCCGGGACCGGCAGCGGTTATCCCGATCTGGACTATCGCCAGGTCGGCGCGCACATCGTGCCGGATGCCGCGACCCTCTATGCCCGCGCGCAGATGGTGCTCAAGGTCAAAGAACCGGTCGCCGCGGAATACGGCCTGCTTCAGGAAGACCATATCCTGTTCTCTTATCTGCATTTGGCGGCCAACCCGGAATTGGCGAAGGTGCTGCAGGACAAGAAACTGACCGCCGTGGCGTTTGAGACGGTGGAGGCGGAGGGGAGACTGCCGTTGCTGGCGCCCATGAGCGATATCGCCGGACGTCTGTCGGTGCATATCGGCAC
>WGFP01000065.1 GCA_015492195.1 Acidiferrobacterales bacterium | reverse complement strand
GGCGGCGAGTGCCCGTTGCAGGATCAGGCCATCGGCTATGGCAAGGACGTCTCGCGCTATGCCGAAGGCAAGCGCGTGGTGCCGGACAAGGATATCGGCCCGCTTATCACCACATTCATGACGCGCTGCATCCACTGCACGCGCTGCGTGCGTTTCGGGCAGGAGGTCGCCGGCGTCATGGAATTCGGCGCCGTGGGACGCGGCGAACACATGGAGATCCGTACCTTTCTCGACCGCAGCGTGGACTCGGAGATCTCGGGCAACGTCATCGACCTCTGCCCGGTGGGCGCGCTCACCTCCAAGCCCTTCCAGTACAAGGCGCGTGCCTGGGAACTTGAAAGCCACGCCTCGGTAAGCCCGCACGATTGCGTGGGCGCGAACCTCAACGTCCAGACCCTGCGCCACAAGGTCATGCGCGTGCTGCCGCGCGAGAACGAAGCGGTCAACGGGATCTGGCTCGCCGACCGCGACCGTTTCAGTTACGAGGCGTTGAACAGCGAGGAGCGCCTGCGCACGCCCATGATCTGCGAAAACGGAAAATGGCGCGAAACCGACTGGAACATCGCATTGGAACACACCGTCAGCCGTCTCAAGAACATTATTGACGTATACGGCGCCGAAGAGGTCGGCGCGCTCGCGTCTCCAACCGCAACGCTCGAGGAATTCTACTTGTTGCAAAAATTCATGCGCGCGCTCGGTTCCGGCAACGTGGATCATCGGTTGAGGCAGATGGATTTCAGCGACGACGTCGACGCCCCGGTTTTCCCCTGGCTGGGGCAGACGTTCCCGGACCTTGAAAACCTGGATGCCGTGCTGCTGATCGGCTCCAACGTCCGCAAGGACCAGCCCCTGATCGGCCTGCGCCTGCGCAAGGCGCACCTCAAGGGCGCGAAGCTGATGGCGATCAACCCGGTGGATTACGACTTTACCTTCCGGCTTGTGAACAAGGTGATCACCGATCCCCTGAACATGGTGCGCTCGCTTGCCGGCGTGGCCAAGGCCTTGAGCACACTTAAGGCAACGACGTTGCCGGATGCCTTTGCGTCGGCATTCGGCGACGTGGAGCCCGGTGATGCCGAGCAAGCCATCGCCGAGACTTTGGCTTCGCGTCACAATGCCGCGGTGTTGCTCGGCAATCTTGCCGCCGGTCATCCGCAGGCCTCCCGTCTGCGTGCGCTGGCGGAACTCATCGCCCAAATGAGCGGCGCGAAGCTCGGTCATTTGCCGGAAGCGAACGCGGTTGCCGCTTGGCTCGCCGGGTGTGTGCCGCACCGCGGTGTGGTCGGCGGTTCCGCGAAGGCAGGGCGCCATGCCGTCGCCATGTTGCGCGAGCCGTTGAAGGCCTATCTGCTGTTTGGCGTGGAGCCGGAACTCGATTGCCTGTGCGGGGCGCACGCCCGCGGCGCCATGGAGGCGGCGGAATTCGTGGTGATGGCGACGGCGTTTGAGCCGTCCTCGCACCGCACGCGGGCCCTCGACTATGCCGATGTCCTGCTGCCGCTGGCGCCGTTTACCGAAACGGCCGGCACGTTCGTTACCGCGGCGGGACAACACCAGGCGTTCGACGCGGCAACGGAGCCCTTGGGTGAGGCCCGTCCCGGTTGGAAGATTCTGCGCATGCTGGGTCACTTGATGGGCCAGGCCGGTTTTGACCAGGCGACGCTGGATGACGTGCGCGCCGAGATCGACACCTCCGGCGTGGCGCCCGCCACCGGGCTGAAGTCATGGAAACTCTCCATGCCGCCGTCGCTTTTGAGCGCCGCGCCCGCGCAGGATCAGTTGATGCGTATTGCCGAGGTGCCGATCTACGCGGTGGATCCCCTGGTGCGGCGTGCGCCGGCACTCCAAGCTTGTGCCGACAATCCCAAACCCGCGGCGCGTGTGAACGCATCCCAGGCGCAGCGCCTCGGCCTCAATCACGGGGATGCCGTGGTCGTGCGCATGCTGGAAGGGGAGGCGCGGCTTGAGCTTGTGATTGATTCGCGGGTGCCGGAAGGGTGCGTGCTCGTGCCCGCGGGCTATCCGGAGACCGCCGGGTTGGGCGCGCACGGTCCCGCTACGGTCGTCGGGGTGTCGTCATGACCGAATTTCTGCTCGGTGTCTGGAACGGTTTCCCCGGCTGGTCGCAGACCACTCTGCTTATTCTTGTCAAGATATTGGCGATTCTGCTGCCGTTGATCCTGGCGGTGGCCTACCTGACCTTCGCGGAACGGAAGATTATCGGCTACATCCAGGCGCGCATCGGGCCGAACCGGGTCGGCCCGCGCGGTTGGTTGCAGCCGATTGCCGACGCCTTCAAACTGATGTTGAAGGAAATTATTGTCCCCACGAACGCCAACAAGTTTTTATTCATCATGGCGCCGGTTCTGGTGTTTACGCCGGCGCTGGCGGCATGGGCCGTGATTCCGTTTACCGATACGCTGGTATTGGCGAACATCGATGCCAGCCTGTTGTTTGTCTTGGCTCTGACCTCGATGGGTGTGTACGGCGTCATCATCGCCGGCTGGGCCTCCAATTCCAAGTACGCGTTTCTCGGAGCCATGCGTTCGGCGGCGCAGATCGTCGCCTATGAAATCGCCATGGGTTTTGCGCTTGTCGGCGTGTTGATGGCGGCGGGAAGCCTGAACCTGCGCGAGATTGTCCTGCACCAGGAGGGCGGGATTCATCAATGGTATTTACTGCCGCTGTTTCCGCTGTTTCTGGTGTATTTTATCGCCGGCGTGGCCGAAACCAACCGTGCGCCGTTTGACGTGGCCGAAGGCGAATCCGAAATCGTCGCCGGATTCCACGTGGAGTATTCGGGCATGGCGTTCGCTGTGTTTTTTCTCGCGGAGTACGCCAACATGATTCTGATTTCGGCGTTGGTGACGATCATGTTTCTGGGCGGCTGGTTACCGCCGTTCAACGTCGCTCCGTTTACCTGGATACCGGGGCTCGGCTGGTTCTTGATCAAGGTGAGCCTGATTCTGTTTTGTTTTTTGTGGTTCCGCGCAACGTTTCCGCGTTACCGTTACGATCAGATCATGCGTCTGGGGTGGAAGGTGTTTATTCCCGTTACGCTGGTGTGGATCGGCGTCATCGGCGGCGCGATGTTCCTGACCCCGTGGGGTTACCTGTTTCACTGAGCGTAGGAGGCGGTCATGAAGGCTTTAAAACATTTCTTCCACAGCTTTCTGTTATTTGAGCTGGTCAAGGGCCTGATGGTGACCGGACGCCATTTGTTTATGCGCAAGATTACGGTGCAGTATCCTGACGAGCGCACGCCGATGTCGCCGCGTTTTCGCGGGTTGCATGCACTTAGGCGTTATCCCAACGGGGAGGAACGCTGCATTGCCTGCAAGCTGTGCGAGGCGGTGTGCCCCGCGCTCGCGATTACCATTGAATCGGAGGAGCGCGCCGACGGGACGCGCCGTACCACCCGCTACGACATTGATATGACCAAGTGCATTTTCTGCGGGTTTTGCGAGGAGGCCTGCCCGGTGGATTCGATCGTGGAAACGCATATTTTGGATTACCATGGCGAGAATCGCGGCGATCTGTATTACACCAAGGAGATGCTGCTTGCGATAGGCGATAAATACGAAAAGGAAATCGCCGCCGCGCGCGCCGCCGATGCAAAATATCGGTAAATAAAAACCCAACGCTAAGACGCAAAGACGCCAAGGTATTTAAAAATGAAAAAGCTTGTTTGTATAAATTTCCAGAACCCTTTGCGCCTTGGCGCCTTTGCGTTGAGTTTATGAATTAAAAATTATGGAATTTAAGCAATTCATCTTTTATTTCTTTTCCGCGGTGTTGGTGTTCGCGGCGGCCATGGTGATCACCATACGCAACCCGGTGAAGGCGGCGCTGTTTCTGGTGCTGGCCTTTTTCAGCGCCGCGGGGTTGTGGATTCTGTTGCAGGCGGAGTTTCTCGCCATCATCCTGGTGTTGGTGTATGTCGGCGCGGTGATGGTGCTGTTTTTGTTTGTCGTGATGATGCTTGATATCAATCTGGTGCGCCTGCGTGAGGGATTCGGCGAGTATCTGCCGATCGGGGGCCTGGTGGCCGTGTTGTTGGTGATCGAGATGGCCATTATCCTCAGCTCCGGGCAGTTCGGCCTTGAGAATATGCCGGAGCCGCCGGCCTATACCGCGGATTACAGCAATACCCGCGAGCTGGGCCGGTTGTTGTATACCTTCTATGTCTATCCGTTTGAGATCGCCGCGATAATTCTTCTGGTGGCTATCGTCGCCGCCATTACGCTGACCATGCGTCGGCGCAAGGATACGAAATACCAGGATCCGAACAAACAAATTCGCGTTGACCGCAAGGACCGTGTGCGTATGGTCAAAATGCGTTCAGAAAAGAAGGTTTAATTTAAATAGTTTTTGTCGCGAAGACGCCAAGACGCAAAGTTAATGAAAAAGAGAGGACGTATAAAGATTTTTGAAAGAAATATTCTTTGCGCCTCTGCGCCTTTGCGGCAAGTAATCTTACAGGGGGGGTATGATACCGCTTGAACATTACCTCATTCTCGGGGCCGTGCTGTTTTCCCTGAGCGTGGTGGGTATTTTCCTGAACCGGAAGAATCTGGTGATTCTGCTCATGGCCATTGAACTCATGCTGTTGGCCGTGAACATGAATTTCGTCGCCTTCTCCCATTATCTTGGGGACGCGGCGGGGCAGGTGTTCGTGTTCTTTATTCTTACGGTGGCCGCCGCCGAGGCGGCCATCGGGCTTGCAATTCTTGTGGTCGTGTTCCGCAATCGGCGCAGCATCAACGTCGAGGATCTGGATACCTTGAAAGGCTAGATCATGTTCGGACTCAGCATGAAAACCATCTATCTCCTGATTCCGCTCTCCCCGCTGGCGGGCGCGATCATCGCCGGTCTCTTCGGTTGGAAAATCGGCAAAGTGGGCGCGCATGTGGTGACAATCCTGGGCGTGACCGTTTCCTTTGTGCTGTCCGCCTTTGTGGTGCTGCCGGATGTGCTCGCCGGCCACGTCTTTAACGGCCCGGTGTATACCTGGGGCGTAAGCGGCAATATCCCGATGGAGATCGGTTTCCTGATCGATCCCTTAAGCGCCCTGATGATGACGGTTGTGAGTTTCGTTTCACTCATGGTGCACATTTATACCATCGGCTACATGCGCGACGATCCGGGGTATCAGCGCTTTTTTAGTTACATTGCACTCTTTACTTTCTCCATGCTGATCCTAGTCATGTCGAACAATTTCCTGCAATTGTTCTTCGGCTGGGAAGCGGTTGGAGTGATGTCTTATCTTTTGATCGGTTTCTGGTTCACGCGCGAGTCCGCGATTGTCGCCAACCTCAAGGCATTCCTCGTAAACCGGATCGGCGACTTCGGTTTTATCTTGGGGATAGCCGCTATCTACTATTATTTCGGCACGTTGGATTACGGCGCGGTATTCGCCATGGCGCCGCAATTCACGGACAAGGTTGTTCAGGTGTTTCCCGGTCTGGACTGGAATGTCCTGACCCTCATTGCCATTCTGCTTTTTGTCGGCGCCATGGGGAAATCGGCGCAGGTGCCGCTGCACGTGTGGTTGCCGGATTCCATGGAAGGCCCGACGCCGATTTCGGCCCTGATTCACGCCGCCACCATGGTGACCGCCGGGGTATTCATGGTGGCGCGCATGTCGCCGCTTTATGAACTCTCGGAGACGGCGTTGTCCGTGGTCATCGTGATCGGCGCCGTCACCGCGATTTCCATGGCCTTGCTCGGCATCGTGCAAAACGACATCAAGCGCGTCGTCGCCTATTCGACCCTGTCGCAGCTTGGGTACATGATGGTGGCCTTGGGCGCCTCGGCCTATGCCGCGGGCATTTTCCATCTCATGACCCATGCCTTTTTCAAGGCGCTGTTATTCCTGGCCGCGGGTTCCGTGATCATCGCGCTGCATCACGAGCAGGACATGCGCAAGATGGGCGGCCTGAAAAAATACATGCCGATTACATTTATCACCGCCTGGATCGGGGCGCTCGCGCTTGCCGGTATTCCGCCGTTTGCCGGTTTCTTTTCCAAGGACATGATCATTGAGGCCGTGCACCTTTCCCAGGTTCCGGGGAGCGGCTTTGCCTACATTGCGGTTTTAAGCGGCGTGTTTGTCACCGCTCTTTATACCTTCCGTATGCTGTTTCTGACGTTTGAAGGCAAGCCGCGCATGGACGAGCATGCATTGCGTCATGTCAAGGAATCGCCGTGGGTGGTGACCGTGCCGCTTATCCTGCTGGCGATCCCGTCTTTTATTATCGGCGCGTTGATGGTGGAACCGCTGCTGTTCGAGAATTACTTTGGAGATTCCATAAAGGTGTTGGCCGCACACGACGTGGTGGCGCAACTGGGCCGGCAATACGAGGGACTCTGGTCGTTTGTGAGCCATGCGCTGGTCTCGGCGCCGTTTCTCCTGGCCGTCGGCGGCATTTTCACGGCCTGGCTGCTGTACATACGTTATCCCCATCTTCCGGACCTGATCAGCAAACGGACAAGGATGGTGTACACGATTCTGGTAAACAAATACTTTGCGGATGAATTCAATAATTTTGTATTCGCCGGCGGTACGCGGATTTTCGGGCGCTGGCTGTGGAAGATCGGCGACGTCAAGCTGATTGACGGACTCGCGGTAAACGGCACGGCGCGCGTCATCGGATGGATATCGGCGGTGATACGCCACGTCCAGTCCGGGTACGTCTACCATTATGCCTTCGCGATGATCCTGGGGTTGTTCCTGTTGATTACTTTCTTTTTACACGGTTGATAACGGGGACTGGCTGATCCATGGTTT
>WGFP01000064.1 GCA_015492195.1 Acidiferrobacterales bacterium | reverse complement strand
GCTCGGAGATGTGTATAAGAGACAGGGGCCGGGATGGGGACGGGATAGGGGTGATAAACGGCGTAGGCCTCCTTGTCCGCCAGGGCGCGCAAGAGGGTCTGGCGTTGCAGTTCCTCGATCCCTTCGATCAGGTCGTTGCGCCGCTCCGGGAAGGCGAAGCGGAATTTCATATAGTAGGACATCAAGTCCGTCCGTTCTTCTTGTAGCGAGAAGACCATCCGCCGGGCAATATCGCGCGGGTCCATCGGCTCAACCGTCACTTCGGGCGTCTCGTGGCTGGCGACGAAGAAGATCTTCTCCGGCTTGCCGCTCATGGGGCTGCTGGCCTGCCCAAAGATTTGTTGCGGCGGCAGGTGGACATAGAGTTGTCGTTGCAGCAGCGGGGCCATCCGCCGCATCAGTTTCCCCGGCGCGCTCCCCCGCCCGAGACTGCTTGAGGCCACCCTGTCCATCGACCGCACCACCAGGTTCAAGCTCCGCAGCCGCACCCGATCTCCCCGGCCAACCATGCGCCGGTAGTGGGGCAGATATTGCAGGTGCCAGTCCCAAACCCGGATCGGCTCCGGGATGCCGTACATGTGCTGTCCGTCGCCGCTGAGATAGACCCATTCGTCGCCGACGTATTGTGCCCCGTGGGAGGTGAAGGCCAGCAGCGTCTCAGTTTTGCCCCCTTTGGCCCAGCCGGTCGCCAGCACGCCGATGCCGTTGTAGAGGAAGGCCGAGGCGTGCAGCGGCAGCGCCCCTTTGCTCAACACGGTCAAATTCACCAGCGCGATCAGCAGTGGCACCGCCGGCAGCCCGCGCTCGCAGATGATCTCACAGCGCCCGCCGATTTTATCGAACGGAATTTGGACCATGGCCCGGGCCTTGTGTTTGCTGCGCAAGACCAGAAAGGCGTCGTCGGTGAACCCGGCGTCGTCCACGCCCAGGTAGCGAACCCGCGACGAGATCGGCAGCCGCTCCAGGAAGCGGATCACGATGTCCGGTTCGCGGTCGAGCGGGGCCTGGATCGGGCCGACCTGTCGCGTCACCACAGCCACATCTTGGGGGGTGGCGTTGAGCAGGCGGAGGCCGACGAGGCCGTGTAAATCGAAATCAACTTGAGCGTTCGCGGGCGCGCGTCCGTTGTTGGTTGTCATTATTTCACCATACGCATCACCACATAGTGGGGGTATGACCTTGGCGTGATAAGGCTATTTCGCGCCAAAAATGCCCGGCGGCCTGTGGTCCGCCTCAAGCAGCTAACTGTGGGGGATTTCCGCCGTCGTGGGCCGGGAGCCGGTCGAGCGGCTTTTTAAGGGTGGCCTTGAGGCGCCACTCGCCGCAGAGGGCAGGCGCGGGCTTGTGGCTTTATAGACTACAGCCTTCATTCTAACAGAAGTCTCTATTAACTCAATGTGAGAACCGTTAGAAAATCATTAGGAGGGCCGGCGTCAGGCGCAACTTGTCGCCGGGCAAATTTGACAAAATATCTGTCCGGTTTATACTTGGTTTTGGCAAGACGTTGTAAGTTCTGTTTCGGTGCGCAAATAAACCACCCAGGCTTTACACAGTCTCGGTGGTTTTTTTTGTATGAGGAACAAACTGCGCGTCAAAAACAAACTTTCAGTTAAGTTATAAGGAGTTTTTTACCGTGAGTGAACGCCAGACAGGCACCGTCAAGTGGTTCAACGACAGCAAAGGGTTCGGCTTTATCGAACTCGATGGGGGCGGCAAGGATGTCTTCGTACATCATTCGGCCATCGAAGGGGTTGGTTTCAAGAGCCTGAGAGAAGGGGAACGGGTCGAGTTTTCGATTGAGCAGACGGCCAAAGGCCCGGCTGCGACTCAAGTGCGCCCCGTCTAACGACTGTTGCGAGCTGGAGAAACAACGGCTTAGAAGTTACGCCGTTGAAGTAAAGCGTTGATTGCCGTATAACGAGCGGCGCGAGTTTACACGGGTGCTTTTTTATTTCGTGTTGATTGGTGAAGTTCGTGGTAGGTCCTCTTTCTTGTTTTTTGTCTGACTG
>WGFP01000063.1 GCA_015492195.1 Acidiferrobacterales bacterium | reverse complement strand
GGGCTTACAGCCATCAGGACCACCAGGATGGCCTAAATAGCGCTCAACCAGCATGTCCGCCTTATAGCTTGGACGACGGAGCTGCTTTAGCACTTTTTCTCTGAATTCGGGCTTCATAATCTACCCCACCCTGCCATATCTTTACCGTTTTATTTATATAGACCATCTACTTTGCCTTGTCATCCATCCATATATAAATACAAATAGTTATCCACGGTCTATGCTTAAATTAGGGGTAAAAATAATATCAATTTAAGGGATGGGGGGAATTAAATGGTGAGATTTTCCAAATTTATAATAATTCTATCGAGCGTCCTGTATCCACAATTCTTGCTTGCCAGCGGCAACGTTCTTCCCCGTCCGACCAGCGATGCGCTGGGGATGGCGGACGCCAACGTGGCGCTTGTCAGCGGGCCGTCGGCACAGTTCATCAACCCCGCCAACATGGCCGATGCCGGAAAGCACAAAACCCGTTGGGAGGCGGGCAGCTTGTTGGGAAAAGTTACCACAAGCTTTTCGCGATCAACCGCGGCCAGTGCAGCGGCCAGCGGCAACTTTAATACGAAAACGGGGTATCCGCTCGTTCCCTTCTTTGCAATTACACAGAGATACTCCGATCGAACCACGATTGGTTTCGCCGTCAATTCACCACACGGCCTGGGCGTCGAATGGAAGGACCACACCTGGGATCTTAATTTGGGCGCCCTGGGTACCGCCGATCTCGTAAAAAAAGCGGAGCTGAAGGTGCTGCGTTTTGGTCCCGCCGCCGGTTTAAAGATAAACGACGCGTGGAATGCAGGGATACGGCTGTTTGCCCAATACATAGCTGCCCGTGATGAAAGCGATATTTCCACCGTCGAAGCCGATGGATTCACAGTCGGGATGCAGCTTGGCGTTCGCTACCGTGCCCCGGATTTTATTTTCGGCGCTGCTTATACCAGCCGGACTAACACTGAGGTCAAGGGAACGCTGAGCGGTATCCATCCGGTTGCCGCAGCCACTCTGACCGCCGGCGACGCCAAGGCGGACATTCTCCTGCCCGACCGCCTGCAAACCGGTGTGGCATTCAAGATTCACCCCAAAATCTGGTGGGAGGTTGATCTCGACTGGATTGGCTGGTCGTACGTGGACGAACTCTCGATCATTCAGAGCGACGGTTCGCTGGTCAACGCCGGGAAAAATCAGCGCGGCAACAAAAACACGCTCTCGGTCAGAACCGGGTTTAAATGGCAAAAAGGCCCGCACCTTACCCTGTACGCCGGTCTCGGTTACGACCCAACACCCGTACCGGAACAAGACGCCTCACCGATCACCAGCATGCTGCGTAAAACCCGTCTCGGCCTGGGCATGAGCCGGCGCCTTGCCAACGGCATTAAACTCGATATGGCATACCAATTCATACGCGGCCACTCACGCCGCATTAATGAAACCGTCCAGGACACCTTTGGCGGGGCCGACACCAACCTGTATGAAGGAACCTATGCGAGCAAAACCCACGTGCTCGGCATCAGCCTGACGGGCAATTTCTAGGCGCGCGGTGCAGGCGAACCCGTCTGTCACTCAAAAGGCAAAGCAATCGGCAAAGTATATTTAGAGAAGGAGAAAACAAGAAGTAAAAAAACTGAAATCAGATCTCGATCATCTCGAAATCGTCCTTGGCCGCGCCGCAATCCGGACACTTCCAGTTTTCCGGCACATCTTCCCAGCGGGTTCCCGGGGGAATGCCTTCGTCCGGCAAACCTTTTTCTTCGTCATAAACAAAACCGCAGATCACACACATATAAGTCTTCATCACGTTTTTCCGATCAATTTACGCAAAAATGTCCCTTTAAGCCAAAAATCTGTTCTTGCTCCTGGCGAAATTGTGTCTCGCCACATCCATGTGGCTCGCCCCTTCGGGGCGGACTGAAGTCCGACCAATTTTGTTCCAGACAAAATTGTGACGTGGGCCATCCATGGCCCACGCCCTCCGGGCGAACTAAAGTTCGTCCAATTTCGCTCCCGGCGAAATTGTGTCATTTTTGGGCTGATGGTGAAATGGCCGTCCTGGGGGTAAAATTCAGTGTTTGCCAATCCCGCGCCGCTCAAATTAATGGAAAATCGTAACGCCGTTGTGCTTTTCAACCTCGGGGGGCCGGATTCCCTGCGGTCGGTACGGCCATTTTTATTTAACCTCTTCTCCGATCCGGATATTTTCAAATTTCCCCTTAGCTTCCTGACTCAAAAGGTGTTCGCCTGGCTCATTGCCAGACGGCGCGCACCGGAGGCCGCCAAGGGCTATGCGGCCATCGGCGGCAAGTCGCCGCTGCTTGAAAACACCCAGGAACAGGCGATTGCGCTGCAACTTGCGCTTGCCGAGGAGGGTGAATTCGATGTCTACGTGTGCATGCGCTACTGGCACCCCCTGTCCCGTGAGGTCGTTGCCGATTTAAAGACCAAGGGCTATTCGCGCGTGATTCTGTTGCCGCTTTACCCGCAGTATTCGCTCACCACAACCGGCAGTTCCTATAACGCATTCCTGCGTGAATGCAAACGTCAGAATTATCAGCCGGAGGCAATCTTTATCGAGCAATGGTACGACCAGACCCATTACCAGGATGCAATCGTGGAAAGCCTCAAGGCGGAGGCGGAAAAATTTCCCGACCCGGATCCGAATTATATCGAGGTACTGTTTTCCGCTCACGGCCTGCCCCAGAAATTCATTGATGCCGGCGATCCCTATGAAAAACAGATTCGCGCCACCTATGAGTCCGTGCGCGCGAAATTGGGATGGCCGCATACGGCGCTTTGTTATCAAAGCCGGGTGGGGCCGCTCAAATGGCTTCAGCCCTACACGGATAAGGTGATAGAGGAAAAAGCTTCGGCCGGGGTCAAACAGATGCTGGTCTATCCCATCGCGTTTGTATCGGACCACATTGAGACCCTGTATGAACTGGGTATGCTCTATGCAGAGCTGGCGCGTAAACACGGGATTGAGCATTACCGTGTGGCGCCGGCCCTGAACAACCATCCCCTCCTGATCCAAGCGCTTAAAACGTTGGTCATCGATTCCCTGGCCGCCCCTTCGGATGCGTCAATTCCGCAGGAGAGTGCGCCCGCAGCGCCGGCACCAAACTTACAACACGGCGCCTCGCGCAAAATATGAATCCGACCCTGCCCCCCGTGGTTCTTGTCTTCGCCGGCACCGATCCCACCGGCGGCGCCGGCCTGTCGGCCGATATCCTCACCCTTGCGAGCCTCGGCTGCCATCCGGCGCCGGTGGTAACCGCCGTCACGGCCCAGGACACGGTCGGCGTGAAACAATTCACCTCCGTGGAAACGGAACTTATCATTGCTCAGGCGCGCGCCGTGTTGGAAGACATGCCGGTCGCCGCGATCAAAACCGGTATGCTCGGCAACAGCGCCACCGTGGGGGCGGTCGCCAGTATCCTTGAAGACTACCCCGATATTCCGGTGATCGTCGATCCAGTGCAATCCTCCAGTCGCGGCGATCCGCTGACCGATGAATCTCTGGTGGACGCCCTGCGCACCTTGCTCGTCCCGCGCGCCACTCTGCTCACGCCCAATAGCGAAGAGGTGCGACTGCTGGCACCGGATGCGGACACCCTCGATGCCTGTGCCCAGGAATTGATGTCCCTGGGGTGTGCCCACGTACTGATTACCGGCACCCATGAGAACACGCCGAAGGTGGTCAACCGCCTTTTCGGCAACAAGCGCCTGCTTGAAACCCTTAGCTGTGAACGCCTGCCAAAAAGTTATCACGGGTCGGGGTGCGTCCTCGCCTCGGCATGCGCCGCCAACCTGGCCCATGGCCTGGAACCGGTCAATGCCGTGACCCAGGCGTTGAAATATACCTGGCATACCTTGCAGCACGGCTTTCGTCTCGGGATGGGTCAGCATCTTCCGGATCATATGTACTGGGCACGCGAAATCGATATGCCCAACAAGACGGATGCGAAATAAATCCAGCGTGCACGGTCTGTACGCCATTGCCGACACGCAATATTTAACCGACGCCTTTCTGCCGCGGGCCGTGGAACAGGCCATCGAAGGCGGCGCCAAAGTTATCCAATACCGCGATAAAAGGGGAACCCCTGCCGGACGGATAGCGCAGGCGGTGACACTGAAACAAATATGCCAGACACAGGGGGCAAAACTCATTATTAACGATGACGTCAATCTGGCGGCGGAAGCGGGGGCGCAGGGCGTGCACCTCGGGCGCGAGGATGCATCGCTTACCGAGGCGCGCGCCCGCCTCGGGGCGCAAGCCATTATCGGCGTGTCCTGCTATAACGAACTCAAGCGGGCGACTGCCGCGCAGGCGGACGGCGCCGACTACGTCGCCTTCGGGAGCTTCTTCCCGTCGCGCACCAAGCCCGACGCGGTCCGCGCCACGCCGGAGCTGTTGCGCCAGGCCAGGAAAGTTATCCAGATTCCCATAGTTGCCATCGGCGGCATCACGCCGGAAAATGGCGCTTCCCTGATTGCCGCGGGCGCCGATTCCCTGGCCGTGATTGAAGGAATCTTCAACCGGCCGGATATCCGTTCAGCCGCCAGGGACTATGCCAAGCTTTTCACCGACTACGTTCAACCGCCAAGGGCGCCAAGAAAAAAGTATGTTGAATAACAAAGAGAAGAACTTGGTGTGCTTGGCGGTTCAAGTTCTATTAATCAGATCTTCATTAGATCTATCCGCAGATTTTACAGATCTACACAGATTCTATTAAATAATGGAAGATTTAATCTGCGAGAATCCGTGCGATCTGTGGACAATTTACTTTAACCCAGTTTAAATCCTGTTAATCTTGTTCATCCTGTTTATTTCTTATTCTTTGTTCCTGTTAATCCTGTAAATCCTGTCCATTTTGTTTTGAATAAAACAATGACCAACAAATCTTCGACGCTCTTCAAGCAAGCGCAACAACATATCCC
>WGFP01000062.1 GCA_015492195.1 Acidiferrobacterales bacterium | reverse complement strand
CTGCGGGATTTCCGCCAAAGCGACGGCGATCCCGGCTATTTCCAGTTATCCCTCAAGGTCTACGGCAGAAAAGACCAACCCTGTCCCAGCTGCGGCACGCCGATCCGGACCCGGCGGCTGGGGGGCCGGACGGCGTTTTTCTGCCCGAGGTGCCAGTTATAGGCTAGACTTAACGCTAAATAGAATATATTTTATTAAGATATTGATAAGACATGGTTTTTAGAAATAGATGATATCTTATCCCCTATCAAGGGCGGCGACACCGGCGGTCGGCGGTCACCCGCCGACGGTCCGTCAACGCTCCACAGCGAACGGACTTTCTGTTAAGGATTGTCTTGCTACGGGCGGTGCTGAATGACAAAACAAGGTCTGGAACAACACTTCGAAGCCTACAGTGAGTGGCGACGGTCGCTCGCGGATGCGGTTTCCGACTTCAGGTCCTGGTTACAAACCCAGGAGTTGAGCGACACCCAGGTCGACCAGCGCCTGGAACACGTGCTCACCACCCTGCGCGACGACAAGCTGTATATCGCCTTCGTGGCCGAGTTTTCACGCGGCAAATCCGAACTCATCAACGCCATCTTCTTCGCCGACTTCGGGAGCCGAATTCTTCCCTCCAGCGCCGGCCGCACCACCATGTGCCCGACGGAACTGCTGAATGAACCGGGCAGCGAACCCTCGCTGCGCCTCCTGCCGATTGAAACCCGCAAGAGCGGCACGACCATCACCGAATACCGAGGATTTACCGAGGAATGGCAGACGTTTCCCCTGGACATCGAGTCACCGGAAAAGATGATCCAGTTGTTAAACCACATCGTCGAAACCAAACACGTCTCCCGGGAGGAGGCGCAGTCCCTGGGGCTGCATATTGCCGAGGACGAAACCCAACCCGGGATGCGCATCACGGAAGACGGCCTGGTGGAAATCCCGAAGTGGCGCCACGCCATCATCAACATGCCGCACCCCTTGCTGGATCAGGGCCTGGTGATCCTGGACACCCCCGGCCTCAATGCCCTGGGCGCGGAGCCGGAACTGACATTGACCCTCCTGCCGAGCGCGCATGCCGTGCTGTTTATTCTCGCCGCCGACGCCGGCGTCACGAAGTCCGACATTCAGGTATGGCACGACCACATCGGCACCCACAAGGACAGCACGAACAAGGGCCGTTTGGTGGTGCTGAACAAAATCGACGGCCTGTGGGACGAGCTGCGGGACTGGGACGAGGTCCAGCGCGAGATCGACCGCCAGATTCGCGATACCGCCAAGATCCTGCACGTCCCGAAACACAACGTCTATCCGGTCTCAGCGCAAAAGGCCCTGCTTGGCAAAATCAAAGACGACAAGAAAATACTTGAACGCAGTCGAATTCATGCCCTGGAAGAGGCCTTGGCCAAGGAGATCGTGCCCGCCAAACGCGAGATCGTGCGCGAAAACATCAGCGACGACATGTCCGATACCATCAAGGCCATGCGCCTGATCATCAAGCAACGGCTCAAAGGCGTTCGTGAGCATTTGAATGAACTGGGCGGCCTGAGCGGTAAAAACATGGAAGTCATCGAGCACATGATGAAGAAGGTCAAGGCGGACAAGGAGGTATTCGAAAAAAGCCTGCAACGCTTTCAGGCCACACGCAGTATTTTTTCCCAGCAGACCAACGTTCTGTATTCACATCTGAATCTAAAAGCCCTGGATAATCTCATCGCGGAAACCAAAAAGAACATGGAGATCAGCATGACCACGGCGGGTCTCAAATCCTGCATGCAGGACTTTTTCAAACGGGCCCACGCCACGATGAACGAGGTCGCCAAACAGGCGCAGGAGATTAAGGAAATGATGGAGGGCGTTTACCGCAAATTTCAGGAGGAATACGGGTTGGCCAACGTCAAACCAAGCAGTTTCTCGGTAACGCGCTACCTGCGGGAGATCAAACGGCTTGAAAACAAACACGAACAATTTGTCAAAGGCCTTTCCCTGGTCCTGACCGAGCAACAGGTTCTTACCAAGAAATTTTTTGAATCCTCCGTGGCCAAGGTTAAGGCGATTTACCGGATGGCGAATCGTGACGCGGACAACTGGCTCAAGACCATCATGTCGCCCATGGAATCGCAGGTGCGCGAGCATCAGATCCTGCTGCGGCGACGGCTCGAATCAATAAAACGCATCCATCAGGCAAGCGACACCCTGGAAGACCGGGTCAGCGAACTGAAACAGATTCGTGACGGCATCCGCGAACAGAAAAAGTCCCTCGACGAGCGGGTGGAAGGAATTATGCGTATCCTTAACTTCGTGGAAACCGAAAGCGGCAGCTTCATCATCGAAGAAACCGCCTGATTCCGGCGGATTTCCTCCGGAAAAAACGTCACCTCACCAGTGCCAGACCTTCACCGCGCGGATCAGACGCCGCCGCCACGCGGTTGCCGGTTTTGTACCACACCACCGCCTGCATATTGCCGTAACCGTTTTTTCTCAAAACAAGCTTATACCCCAGCCCCTCAAGGGCGCGTACCTCCGGCTTGCTAAAGGCGTCGGGTTCGTACTCCACCCGGTCGGGCAAATACTGATGGTGGAATCGCGGCAGCGCCACCCATGACGCGGCGTCGCCACGATTGTTGGCAAACTCGAGTGCGGCAAGCAGCACCATGGTGATGATGCGACTGCCGCCGGGCGTGCCGAGCACCACCACCGCGTCATCGGTTTCGAGGAAGGTCGGGGTCATGCTGGACAGCGGGCGCTTGCCCGGCGCAATGGCGTTCGCTTCGGCGCCCACCAGACCATAGACATTGGGTACGCCCGGTTTTATCACAAAATCATCCATTTCGTTGTTAAGCAGCACGCCCGTGCCCGGCGGCATGAACCCCGATCCAAAGGCGTAGTTGATACTCAAGGTAACCGCGACCCGGTTTCCTTCGCGGTCTATCACGGAGAAGTGGGTGGTATTCGTACCCGTCCCCCGCGTTTCTGTTTGGCGCCGGGGCGCATCGAGTTTCACCCGTGTGCGCAGGGCACGGCGAAGCCGCACCGCATAATCGTGGGAAAGCAACCGTTGCGTGTCGACCGACACAAAATCGGGATCGCCCAGATAACGCGCGCGGTCGCGGTAGGCGAGGCGCATGGCCTCGATGATCACTTGGGCGCGTTGGACCCGATCCAGCTTATTCAGATCAAACCCCTCCAGAATATTCAACATCTGCGTCAACACCGTGCCGCCGGAAGAAGGCAGCGCCGCCGAGGTAACCCGGATGTTTTTGTGTCTTCCGTGCACAGGCGTGCGTTCCACAATGCGATAGTCGGCAAGGTCCTTCAGACTCCAGATACCGCCGGCGGCGCGCACGCCCTCTACCAGCCGTCTTGCGGTCACACCGGCATAAAAACCGGCGCGGCCCTTTTTCGCCAGCCGCACCAAGGTCCGCGCCAAATCCGGCTGGCGCACGATAAACCCCGGGTCGGGCACAAACCCGTTATCCAGAAACACGCGCGCGGCGGCAGGATGGGCATTCAGGACATCCATACGCCGTTCGGCCAACTTGCGATAACGCGCCGTTACGGCGAAGCCTTTTCGTGCCAGGCGAATCGCCGGGGCAAGACTTTGTGTAAGCGGCAGGCGTCCGTATTTTTCGGCGACATGCGCCAGCGCCGCCGGCAGACCGGGAATCGCCGCCGCCAGCGGCCCGTTTAACGACAGCCCGGCGACCGGCCTGCCGGACTCATCCAGGTACATGTCCCGAGTCGCCGCCATGGGCGCGCGTTCACGCGCATCCACCATGGTTTCAAATCCATCGCGGGCGCGATGCAACAACCAGAATCCGCCGCCGCCCAATCCCGAACCGTACGGCTCCACCACCGCCAGCGTGGCGGCGATGGCGACCGCGGCATCGAAGGCATTGCCGCCGCGGGCGAGTATTTCGTGGCCGGCCCGGGTAGCCAAGGGATGGGCGCTGGCGATCCCGGCGGCCGGCGGCTTGAGTTCGGCGGCCGTAGCCAACAACGGCAGGAATATAAGGAACAGAATAAGGGGACGAGCACGATAGATCATGAGAGCAAGATACAAGAAAACAGATAAAAGCGAAAAAACCGTGAAGAAGACCAAACAGGATACAAAAAAGAAAATGTTATTTTTAAGGAAGCTCTGATTAATTCTTGAACCGTCATTCCGGCGAAGCCTGTCCCGGACGCGATCCGGGAGCCGGAATCCATAAAGATCAAAGACCTGGATGCCGGACCAAGTCCGGCATGACAAATTGATCGGAGCTTCTTTAACTTTTCTCTTTAAAGATCTTTTCTCTTTTTTCTACTTTACGACGCCTGCTGGGTCAGAAACAGATATTTCTGATGGAGCGTCTCTTTGCTTTCAGGGCGCTCGGGGTCCAGGATAATGCAATCCACGGGGCAGACCTCAATGCATTGCGAGGTTTCAAAATGGCCGACGCACTCGGTGCAAAGTTTTGGGTCAATCACGTAAATTTCCTCGCCCTGCGAAATGGCGCCGTTGGGACATTCGGGCTCGCACACATCGCAATTGATGCACTCATCGGTAATTAACAAAGACATGACTCTAATTACCTACAAATACCTACAAGATCAGTCAGGATTAAGCGAGGGGCATCTTAACGCATTTTTGCAGTCAACGCAGCCGCCACCCGGGCGTCCACAAAGCCCGCCACGTCTCCTCCGAGGGCGGCGATTTCCTTGATCAGCGACGCGGAGATAAACGTCTCCTGTTCGGACGGCGTCATAAAAACAGTTTCAATTTCCGGGGCAAGACGCCGATTCATGCCGGCGAGCTGAAATTCAAATTCGAAGTCCGACACCGCGCGCAGACCGCGCAGAATCACCCGCCCTCCCTGGCTGCGCACAAAATCCACCAGCAAGTTGTTAAATCCCACAACCCGGACGCCTTTCACGTCCGCCAGCACCGCGCGCGCAAGCTCTATTCGCTCATCATGGTTGAACAGCGATTTTTTCTGCGGATTGGCGGCCACGGCCACCACCACCTCGTCAAAAAGCTGCGCCGCGCGACGCACGAGATCGGTATGGCCGTTGGTAATGGGATCAAACGTTCCAGGATAAAGAGCGATGATATTCATGTATGAAATTTCACCGCAAAGACGCGAAGAACGCAAAGAAAAAGAATCGGGACAAAAATGTAATTAAAAACATATAATTTTCTTTGCGCCTTTGCGGTGGATTATTGTTTTCTTGCCAAATGATACCCCACTTGGCCGGCTTTTTGGCTGCGGATCAATTCCCAGGTGGGCGGGATGGGCAACGCCTGCATGCGGCTCGGTGCCTCGATGTAGACCAAACCGCCCGGCCTGATCCACCCGCGTTCCTCGACCAACGCCGAGCAACGGGAAATAAGATCACTGCGAAAGGGCGGATCGATAAAAACAATGTCGAAGGCCTCCGGCGACCGCTCCAGGTATTCGACCGCGTCCGTCTGTATCACCTCCGCATCCCCGGCGCCGAGCCGTTCAAGATTGCGGCGCAGTGCCTGTACCGCAAGATCGGATTTCTCCACCATGACGACGCTGCCGGCACCCCGCGACAGGGCCTCGAGACACAAGGCGCCGGTGCCGGCGAAGAGATCAAGGCAACGCGCCCCGGGAAGGTAGGGCCGCAACCAGTTGAACAGGGTCTCGCGCACCCGGTCCGGCGTCGGCCTGAGGCCTTCGGCCTCCGGGACATGCAACAACCGGCTGCGCCAGATGCCGCCGATAATGCGCACGCGTCCCGGGTAGGATGATCTTGATGCATGCTTATCCCGCCGTGCCGGTGTTCGCTTATCCCTCGCCACCGACAATCACCGTCACCATTTTTTCCGGACGCACGCGTCTTTGAAACGCATCGCGAATCTGGGCAATGGTCACCGCCTCAATACGCGGAATAAAGTCATCCAGGTACGTCAGCGGGAGGCCATAGAAGCCGATG
>WGFP01000061.1 GCA_015492195.1 Acidiferrobacterales bacterium | reverse complement strand
CCTTCGATCGTTTGCTGCGTCCCTTGTGCGCCAAGCTCCTGCCGCCGACGCTGCCGGAACGCGAGGGATGGGTGGACCGGGAAAAACTCATGGGTTTCAGCGGCCGCAACCGCAAACCGCAAATGGCCCTGGCGGAACAATACGGATTCAGAGACTACGCCCAGCCCGCCGGCGGCTGCTGTTTTCTGACACACGAACACTATACGCGCAAACTCGCGGATCTTTGGCGTACGCGCGGGACCAAATACTATGAGCTCGACGACATCATGCTGCTTAAGGTCGGGCGCCATCTGCGGCCGCACGCGCACTTTAAAATCATCATCGGCCGCGATGAGGGAGAAAATAATTTTCTCAGCGGTTACCGCAAGCATTACACCCATTTATATGCCACCAGCCATGCAGGGCCGTTGGTTCTGGTCGACGGCGAGGCCGGGGAGGATGACCTGGCTTTGTGCGCCCGTCTTACGGCCCGGTTCGGAAAAGGACGGGATGCCGAAACCGTCACCGTCGCCGTCACGGACAAGCAGGGTCGGACCCGAACCTTGTGCGTCCAGCCTATCCCTGCCGGCGATATTCCCGAGGCATGGTATCTATGAGCCATCACTGCCTCGACGCGCGCCGTCTCCTGTGCCCGCTGCCGGTGATCCGTACCCAGGACAAGGCCGCCGAACTCCATCCCGGCGATACCCTCGAGGTCAGGGCAACCGACCCCGGGGCGTTGCACGATATCCCGACGTGGTGCCGCATTCATGGGCATGAAGTGCTCACGGCCGTCACCCAAGACGACGAGGTCTGCGTGATCCTACGCATAGGCAATACATAAATGGTCTTTCCCCAAAACGAAACGTTCGATACCACCGACAAGCAGCGCTATAAAGCGAGTCGTCACGTGACGCAGGTGAGCGTCGTTGCCAACGTATTCTTATCGGTGGCACAAGTGATTATCGGGGTTCTGGGCCACTCTCAGGCCCTGGTCGCCGACGGCATACATACCCTCTCCGATCTAATTACCGATTTCATGGTCTTGTTCGCGCTGAAGCACGGCAAAAAGGCCGCCGATACCGAACATCCTTACGGTCACGGGCGAATCGAAACCGCCGTCACCATGATCCTCGGCGCCATGCTGTTCGCCGTGGGCGTCGGCATCGCCGTGCGCGCCGGCCTGCGCCTGACGGACCCCGAACCGTTTGTCATTCCCGCCATGATTACCCTGTGGGTCGCGGTCATCACCATTTTTGCGAAGGAGGGCCTTTACCGTTACACCATGCGCACCGCTAACTGCTACGGTTCCAATCTGCTTCGCGCCAATGCTTGGCATCATCGCAGCGACGCCGTTTCCTCCCTGATCGTGGTCATCGGCATCGGCGGCAGTTTGATCGGGTTCGGCTATCTCGATGCCGTTGCCGCCATCGTGGTGGCCTTTATGGTTGCCAAGGTCGGATTTGACCTGGCGCGGCAGGCGCTGCGGGAACTGATCGACACCGGTCTGGAGTCGGAGCACCTTGAGTCCATACGCAAGACCATCCTTTCAGTCAGCGGCGTGCAGGCCTTGCATCTCCTGCGCACCCGCCGCGTCGGCGGACAGGCGCTGGTGGACGTGCACATCATCGTGGACGATAAACTGAGCGTGTCGGAGGGACATCAAATCGGCGAAACCGTACGGACAAAACTGATCGATGAAATCGGCCCGGTCGCCGACGTCACGGTCCACATTGATACCGAGGAAGATATACGCCGTTCTTCGTGCGCCGACCTGCCGTTGCGCGATCAGGTACTCAAGCGCTTGGACCGTTATTTCCAGGAAATCCCCGAGGCAAGGCACGTCGAGCGCATCACCCTGCACTATCGCAACGGCCGCATCGACGTCGAGTTGCTGTTGCCGCTCTCCGCGGTTACCGATTTCGACGCCGCCCGGGAACTGCGGCAACGGTTTGCCGCCGCCGTCGAGACCGATAGGGAGATCGCGTCCCTGGACGTCCGGTTCCATTAGTGCACCATATTAGTGCAGCCAACTTCTCCCGGCACCCTTCTTGTGCACATTCATTCCGCCTCGGGTCGCTATATCGCCTGAAATCAAGGAATTTTTTGGTTTCCCGGCTGGCACACATCGTGCAAAATGTGGGGTTCAATTTTGACCATGCGGGAGCGGCCGCCGCCAAGCAACCGCCCGGTTTCACATTCTAACGTTCTTGCAGGAGGAATTTCAGATGTCAGGCGCCGATGTTTTAAAAATGATTAAAGATAAAAAGGTCAAGTTCATTGACTACCGATTTACCGATACCAAGGGCAAGGAACAGCATGTCACCGTGCCGGCAAGCGTCATCGACGCCGGCACTTTTGAGGAAGGAAAAATGTTCGACGGCTCCTCCATCGCCGGATGGAAGGGGATACAGGAATCCGACATGATCCTGATGCCGGATGCCGCAACCGCGGTGATGGACCCGTTCATGGAAGAACCGACCCTGATTCTGCGCTGCGACGTAGTCGAACCCAGCACCATGCAGGGCTATGAGCGCGATCCACGGTCGCTCGCCAAGCGCGCCGAGGCCTATCTTAAGAGCACGGGCGTTGCCGACACCGCTTACTTCGGGCCCGAGGCCGAATTCTTTGTCTTCGACGACGTTCGCTGGGGCGCCGACATGAGCGGCTCGTCCGTTAAGGTGGACTCGGAAGAGGCATCATGGAACACGGAAAAGGTTTACGAGGGGGGCAACCTCGGCCATCGCCCGAGCGTCAAGGGCGGTTACTTCCCGGTACCGCCGGTGGACTCCCTGCAGGATATCCGTTCGGCCATGTGTCTTGCGATGATGGAGATGGGTATAGAAATAGAGACCCATCACCACGAAGTCGCCACCGCCGGGCAGAATGAAATAGGCATGAAGTTCGCGAGTCTGGTGCGCAAGGCCGATGAGCTGCAAATCTATAAGTACTGCGTACATAACGTGGCCCACTCATACGGCAAAACCGCCACTTTTATGCCCAAACCCCTGGTGGGCGACAACGGCTCCGGCATGCATGTGCATCAGTCGCTGACCAAAGGCGGGAACAACCTGTTCAGCGGCAATGAGTATGGGGGTTTAAGTGAACTTGCGCTTTATTACATTGGCGGCATTATCAAACACGCCCGTGCCTTGAATGCCTTCACCAACGCCACGACCAACAGTTACAAGCGTCTGGTGCCCGGTTTTGAGGCCCCGGTGCTGCTCGCCTATTCCGCGCGCAACCGCTCCGCGGCGATCCGCGTACCCTATGTCACCAATCCCAAGGCGCGGCGCATTGAGGTGCGGTTCCCGGATTCCTCCGGCAACCCGTATTTCATGTTCGCCGCCATGATGATGGCGGGGCTCGACGGCATTCAAAACAAGATCCGCCCGGGTGATCCGATCGACAAGGACCTCTACGACCTGCCGCCGGAAGAGGAAAAGAAAATTGCGACCGTGTGCCATTCCCTGGATATGGCGCTCGATGCGCTCGACAAGGACCGCGATTTTCTGAAGGCGGGAGGCGTGTTCACGGATGACGCGATCGACGCCTACATCGCACTCCGGATGGAGGAAGTCACGCGCCTGCGCATGACCACCCATCCCGTGGAGTTCGACATGTATTACAGCGTCTGACCGGTCCGCGACTTTCAATAGTGACCCGAACGCCCCCTTCACGGGGGCGTTCTTTATTTCCCATGCGGGCGACAAATTCATATGCACTATTTTGGTGCAGATGGGTTTCTGTTAGAATCGCCTCTCCAAATAAGCTACTTATTTAAAAGGAAAAAATTTTGGTGCAATTATTGCTTTCGCAAAAGGAAAAATCCCTGGTAGATGACACGATGTCGACCGAATCCCCCCAGAACATTTTGGAAAACCTCACCACCGCCGTGTTGACCTTCAACAGCAAACTGGAACTGACGGCCATCAATCCGGCGGGCGAGATGATGTTCGAGGTCAGCGCCAACAAAGTCGTGGGGCAGAGGCTTGCCGACCTGCTCCCGCAGAGTCAGCGGCTTATCGATGCCCTGAACCAGACGTTGGTCAGCCGGCACCCTTTCACCTCGCGCGGCCTGCAACTTGCGCTGCCGGGAGCAAGAACCATTACCGTGGATTGCACGGTTTCGCCGCTGACAAACAGCAGTAAAAGTGCGGGGCTGTTGGTGGAATTGACCCAGATCGACCGCCTGCTGCGCCTTGCGCGCGATGAAAACATGCTCGATCGCCAGGCGGCCAATCGCGCCGTCATCCGGGGTCTGGCGCACGAGATAAAGAATCCGCTCGGTGGTCTGCGCGGCGCGGCGCAACTTTTAGAACGCGAACTCACCAACAAGGGGCTGAGTGAATACACACGCATCATCATTCATGAAGCGGATCGTCTGCAAAATCTTCTGGACCGCATGGTTGGGCCGTATCGGCCCATGAAAAAACAAGCCGTCAACATTCACGCAATTCTGGAGCACGTGCGCCGATTGGTTCTGGTTGAAGTCCCTGTCGGTCTCAGCATCGAGCGGGATTACGACCCGAGCCTGCCTGAATTCATCGGTGATCCGGATCAGTTGATTCAGGCGGTTCTCAACATCGTCCGAAACTCGGTACAGGCCATGGACAATCAGGGGGTAATCCATCTACGCACACAGATCGAACGTCAATTCACCATCGGTTCTAAACGTCATCGCCTGGTGTTGCGTACCGAGATCGAGGACAACGGCCCCGGCATTCCGGAAGAGATCAGGGAACAAATCTTTTACCCCATGGTCACGGGACGCGCGGACGGAACCGGCCTCGGGCTTTCCATTGCCCAGGACATCATCGCCAAGCACGGCGGCCTGATCGAGTGCCGCAGCAAACCGAAGCAAACGGTATTCACGATTTATTTGCCTTTGGAGAACGGGCATGGCTAGGAAGAACATAGTATGGGTGATTGACGATGATCGCTCGATACGCTGGGTGTTGGAAAAGGCCTTGGAACAGGCGGGCATGTCCGTTCGGAGCTTCGATTCCGCCAAGGAAATCGGCGACATGCTTGACCGCATGCGGCCCGATGTCATCGTCACCGATATCCGCATGCCCGATATCAGCGGGCTGGATTTGCTTGCGACCATCAATTCCAAGGCGCCGGATATACCGGTCATCATCATGACGGCGTACACGGATCTGGAAAGCGCGGTGGCTTCCTACCGCGGCGGCGCCTTCGAATATTTGCCCAAGCCTTTCGACGTGAACGACGCGGTGGGCCTGGTGCTCCGCGCCGTCGAACACCGTCGTCAACAAAAGGTTGAGCTTCCCGCGAATGACGATACGCCGGAAATCATCGGTTCGGCGGCCTCGATGCAGGAGGTTTTTCGCACCATCGGCCGCCTGGCGGGTTCCAACTTGAGCGTTCTGATCAGCGGCGAATCGGGCACCGGCAAGGAGCTGGTCGCGCGCGCCCTGCATAAACACAGCCCGCGCGCGGACAGGCCCTTTATCGCGATCAACATCGCCGCCGTCCCGAGCGAATTGCTGGAATCGGAATTATTCGGTCACGAGCGGGGCGCCTTCACCGGCGCGAACGTACAGCGCAAGGGCCGTTTCGAACAGGCAAACACCGGCACGCTTTTTCTGGATGAAATCGGCGACATGCCCACCGAACTCCAGACCCGGTTATTGCGCGTGCTTTCCGACGGCAAGTTCTACCGGGTCGGGGGTCATGACCAGGTTGAAACGGACGTACGCATCATCGCCGCCACCAACCAGAAACTGGACGAGCGCGTCAAGGCCGGGCGTTTTCGCGAGGATCTTTTTCACCGCCTTAACGTGATCCCCATCCATCTGCCGCCGCTGCGTGAACGGCGCGAAGACATACCCGCCCTCAGTCGTTACTTCCTCAAAACCTCCGCCATGGAGCTTGGAACCGAGATCAAGCGCTTCACGCCCGAAACCGAGGATTATCTGTTCCGCCTCTCCTGGCCCGGCAATGTCCGCCAACTGGAGAACACCTGCCGCTGGTTGACGGCCATGGCGCCCAGTCAGACCATTCGGATCGAAGATCTTCCGCCGGAGCTGCGTTCCGCCGACATGGAATATGCCCATGCCAGCGACTGGGAAGCGGGTCTCAGACTGTTGGTCGAACAGCGCCTGGCTCGCGGGGAGCAGGATATATTCAAGGACATCAATGCAAGTTTCGAGCGTATCCTGATCCAGGCGGCGCTTAAGAACACGGGCGGGAGAAAACAGGACGCGGCCAAAAAACTGGGGTGGGGACGCAATACACT
>WGFP01000060.1 GCA_015492195.1 Acidiferrobacterales bacterium | reverse complement strand
GTGGTTAGAGAGATTTCATTGTTTGTTACCAAAATTCGCCTCAGAGGACACGGTGGGCGCAGAGCACAGAAAATTCCTGAAAATCCCGTAGGGCGATACCTTCGGCACGATAGCGGCGTCCGGTCCATCGCGGCGAGGGCGCCGCTCCTACGGGAAAGATAATTTCCAGCAAAAGGATTTTGTGGTCTTCTCTGTGTTCTCTGTGCCCTCTGTGGTTAATCGCTTTTAATTAAACTGCTGCAAGAACCGCAGGTCGTTTTCGAAAAACAGGCGCAGGTCGTTGACGCCGTAGCGCAGCATGGCGAGGCGTTCCACGCCCATGCCGAAGGCGAATCCAGTGTAGCGTTCGGCGTCGATGTCCACGTGCTCGAAGACCCGCGGGTGCACCATGCCGCAGCCCAGCACCTCCAGCCAGCCGGTGTGACTGCACACCCGGCACCCTTCGCCGCCACAGATCACGCACTGGATATCGGCCTCGGCGGCGGGCTCGGTAAAGGGGAAATAGGACGGCCGAAAACGCACGGCAAGATCGTCGCGCTCGAAGAAACGGTGCAGGAAGTCGTCGAGGATCCCCTTGAGCTGCGCGAAGTTGACGTCCTCGTCCACCATCAGGCCTTCCACCTGGTGGAACATGGGCGTGTGGGTCAGATCCGAGTCACAGCGGTAGACGCGTCCCGGCGCGATGACGCGCAGCGGCGGTTTCTGTTCCAGCATCACGCGCACCTGCACCGGCGAGGTGTGGGTACGCAGCAGGTGACGCTCATCGATATAGAAGGTGTCGTGCATGGCGCGCGCCGGGTGGGAGGCGGGGATGTTGAGGGCCTCGAAGTTGTGCCAGTCGGTTTCGATCTCCGGGCCCTGGGCGACGGCGAAGCCCAGTTGCACGAAGAGATCCTCGATGCGATCGAGGGTGCGCGTCACCGGGTGCAGGCCGCCGGGGCGCTCCCCGCGTCCCGGCAGGGTCACGTCGAGGGTCTCGCCGGCCAGCGCCGCGGCCAGCGCGGCGGTCTCCAGCTCGGTCTTGCGCGCGGAGATGGCCTGCTGCACCTGTTCCTTGGCGGCATTGATGGCCTGCCCCGCCTTCGGACGTTCCTCGGCGGAGAGCTTGCCCAGCGTCTTCATCTGCGCGGTAAGGCTGCCCTTCTTGCCGAGGTACTTCACGCGCACGGCATCGAGGGCGCGCACGTCACCCGCGGCGGCGATCTCGCCGAGGGCGTCCTTGACCAGCTTGTCGAGTTGTTCTTGCATATATTTTATTTAATGAATTTAGTCCCTGGACATTGCGAGGAGCCTTTATCAGGGCGACACGGCAATCTGTCCGAGATTGCTTCGTGCTGCTCGCAATGATGCAATTTCGCCCGTCATTCCCGCGAACGCGGGAATCCAGTGATCAAAAATGTGGATTCCGGCTTGCCGCTGCGCGGCCCCCGGAATGACGGCGCTGTCATGGCGCCGCGGGCGGCGCGCCTGCGACGGCCGCAGGGCCCGCGTTCAGCTCCATGGTTTCTTTTTCTACAGACGAAAAAGGGAAGGCAACCAGGCCTTCCCTCTTCGTGTCCGTTTGTCATGGCACCGCCATCGCGGTGCCGGCGGTGCTTAGCCGGACAGGTTGGCCCTGGCTTGCTCGGCAAGCGCGCTAAAGGCAACCATGTCATGCACGGCCAGGTCGGCCAGCACCTTGCGATCCACTTCGATGTTGGCCTTGTTGAGCCCATCGATAAAGCGGCTGTAGGACAGGCCGCATTCCCGCGCGGCGGCATTGATGCGGGCGATCCACAGGGCGCGAAACTGACGCTTGCGCTGACGGCGATCGCGGTAGGCATACTGGCCAGCCTTGGTGACGGCCTGCTTTGCGACGCGAAAGACGTTCTTGCGACGGCCGTAGTAACCCTTGGCCTTCTTGATGACTTTCTTGTGCCTGGCGTTAGCGGTAACGCCGCGTTTGACTCTTGGCATGATTCGTCTCCTCTCTCAGATTCAGGCGTAGGGCATCATTTTCTTCACGGCCTTCACATCTGCCTCACAGACGTGCTCCGGCGTGCGCAGGTGGCGCTTACGCTTGGTGCTCTTCTTGGTAAGGATGTGACGGCGGTGTGACTGGTTACGCTTGAACGAACCACTGCCGGTTTTGCGGAAACGCTTTGCAGCGCCGCGATTGGTTTTCATCTTTGGCATTTCAATACTCGCATTGATTGATGTTTGACACTGCGTACATTTACGACTGCCAACCTGGGTTGCCACACCCGGCGGACAGCAGCACGCTACTTTTTGCGCGGTGCGATGACCATGACCATCTGGCGTCCCTCCATGCGGGGGTACTGCTCGACGGTGCCGATTTCGGCAAGGTCTTCTTCCACGCGCTTTAGCAACTGAGCGCCCAGTTCCTGGTGGGCCATTTCCCGGCCACGGAACCTGAGGGTTACCTTGGCCTTGTCTCCGTTGCTGAGGAAACGCACCAGGTTGCGTAGTTTGACCTGGTAGTCGCCCTCTTCCGTCCCGGGACGGAATTTCACTTCCTTGATATGGATCTGTTTCTGCTTCTTTCGCGCCGCATGGCGTTTCTTGTTCTGCTCGAACTGGTACTTGCCGTAGTCCATGAGGCGGCAGACCGGCGGCTCGGCATCGGGCGAGATCTCGACCAGGTCCAGTTCGGCGTCTTCCGCCAGCTGCTTCGCATCCTCGAGCGACTTGATGCCAATCTGGGCGCCGTCGGCGCCGATGAGCCGGACTTCCGGCGCGGTAATGTCGTCGTTGATGCGCGTCTTCTTTACTGTTGCGATACGGTTATTCCTCCAAAACAGCGCGGCCGCGGCGCGCGATATCCCTGCTGAGGTGCTCGGCAAATGCCTCCAGGGACATGGCCCCCAGGTCCTCACCACTTCGCGTGCGCACGGCCACCGTGCCATTCTCCAGTTCCTTGTCCCCCACGACGAGGAGATACGGAACCTTCTGTAATGTGTGCTCGCGGATCTTAAAGCCGATCTTCTCGTTTCTCAAGTCCGTAATCACCCGGAATCCATGATTTTTCAGGGCCTTGGCCGCATTTTCGGCATATTCGGCCTGGTGATCGGTAATATTGAGCAAAACCGCCTGCACCGGCGCCAGCCAGGCGGGGAAATTGCCGGCGTAATGCTCGATGAGGATGCCCAGAAAACGCTCCATGGAGCCCAGAATGGCGCGGTGGAGCATCACCGG
>WGFP01000059.1 GCA_015492195.1 Acidiferrobacterales bacterium | reverse complement strand
CAAGAAGGCCATGCACGCCATCGGCTTGGAAACCGTGCGCGGCGCCATTGCCCACAGCCTGGAAGCGGCGCACCAGGTACAGGCAATGATCGGCTATCCGGCCATCATCCGCCCGTCGTTCACCCTGGGCGGCAGCGGCGGCGGCGTGGCGTATAACCGCGAGGAATTTGACGTCATCTGTGAACGCGGGCTGGAGATCTCTCCCACGCATGAACTCTTGATCGAGGAATCCATCATCGGATGGAAAGAGTTTGAGATGGAGGTCGTGCGCGACCGCAACGACAACTGCATCATCGTGTGTTCCATCGAGAATATTGATCCCATGGGGGTGCACACCGGCGATTCGATCACCGTGGCCCCGGCGCAAACCTTGACCGACAAGGAATACCAGATCATGCGCGATGCCGCGATCGCCTGCCTGCGCGAGATCGGCGTGGACACCGGCGGGTCGAACGTGCAGTTCGCCGTCCATCCCGAAAACGGGCGCATGGTAATTGTCGAGATGAACCCGCGCGTGTCGCGTTCCTCGGCGCTCGCCTCCAAGGCCACGGGCTTTCCGATCGCCAAGGTCGCCGCCAAGCTGGCCGTGGGCTACACCCTCGATGAACTCAGAAACGAGATCACCGGCGGCGTCACGCCGGCGTCTTTCGAACCCACCATTGACTACGTGGTGACCAAGATTCCACGCTTTACTTTTGAAAAATTTCCTCAGGCCGACCCCGCCCTGACCACGCAAATGAAGTCCGTGGGCGAGGCCATGGCGATCGGGCGCACCTTTCAGGAATCGTTTCAGAAGGCGCTCAGGAGCCTGGAGATCGGCAGTCACGGGCTGGAACCGCGCCTGCCGGAGCTTGACGCGGACACCGCACAAACCCGGCTGACGCAGGCCCTGCGCGCACCGGGGCCGGAGCGCTTCTGGTACATTGCCGACGCCTTTCGTTTCGGCATGAAGTTCGATGAGATCCACGCGCTGACTCGTATTGACCCCTGGTTTCTGGCGCAGCTCGCCGAGCTTGTCGAGATCGAGCAGCGGATCGCCAAACGGCCGAAACAGAAACCGTCGGCCAAGGCGTTGCGGGCGTGGAAGCGCAAGGGGTTTTCCGACGTGCGCATCGCCCAGCTTCTCGGGGTGACCGAAAAGAGAGTGCGCACGTGGCGCCACGCGGCCAAGGTGCGGCCGGTGTTCAAGCGTGTGGATTCCTGCGCCGCGGAATTCGCCGCCACCACGGCATATTTGTATTCCACTTATGAAGAGGAATGCGAGGCGGCCCCGGACGATCGCCGCAAGATCATCGTCCTCGGCGGCGGGCCGAACCGGATCGGCCAGGGCATCGAGTTTGATTATTGTTGCGTGCATGCCGCGCTCGCGCTGCGCGAGGACGGCTATCAGACCATCATGATCAACTGCAATCCGGAGACGGTGTCCACCGATTACGATACTTCCGACCGTTTGTATTTCGAGCCGCTGACGCTCGAAGATGTGCTGGAGATTATCGATCTGGAAAACCCCACGGGCGTGATCGTCCAGTACGGCGGCCAGACGCCGCTGAAACTGGCGCGCGGCCTGGCCGCGGCGGGCGCGCCCATTATCGGCACCAGCCCGGACTCGATCGATCTCGCGGAAGACCGCGAGCGTTTTCAGAAATTGCTCCGTCGCCTCAAGCTGCGCCAGCCGCCGAACGCCACCGCCCGCACCCCGGCCGCGGCGGTGAAACTCGCGGACAAGATCGGCTATCCCCTGGTGGTGCGTCCGTCCTACGTCCTCGGCGGGCGGGCCATGGAGATCGTGCATAACCGCGAAGACCTGGAATCCTACATGCGTCTGGCGGTGCGTGTCTCGGAAGATTCCCCGGTGCTGCTCGATCGTTTTTTGAGCGACGCCACCGAAGTCGACGTGGACGCCGTCAGCGACGGCAGCGAGGTGGTGATCGGCGGGATCATGGAGCATATCGAGGAGGCCGGCGTGCATTCCGGGGATTCCGCTTGCAGCCTCCCGCCGTTTAGCCTGTCGAAGAAAACCCAGGAGCAATTGCGCGCGCAGACGGTCAAGCTTGCGAAGAGCCTGAACGTCATCGGGCTGATGAACATCCAGTTTGCGGTCAAGAACGGCGAGATTTACGTCCTGGAGGTCAACCCGCGCGCTTCGCGCACGGTGCCTTATGTCTCCAAGGCCACCGGCCGGCCGCTTGCCAAGATCGCGGCGCGTTGCATGGCGGGGAACGACCTTGCCGCCCAGGGAGTATTTTCCGAGATTATCCCGTCTTACTATTCAGTGAAGGAGGCGGTGTTCCCGTTTATCAAATTTCCCGGCGTCGATACCGTGCTCGGTCCGGAAATGAAATCCACCGGCGAGGTGATGGGCGTGGGACGCAGTTTCGGCGAGGCCTTCTCCAAATCGCAGATCGCCGCCGGCAGCGGGATCCCGCAAAGCGGACGGCTGTTTATCAGTGTGCGTGACGCCGATCAGAAAGGCGTGGTCGAGGTGGCGCGCTATTTCAGCGCCCACGGGTTTGAGCTCCTTGCCACGCGCGGCACCGCGGCGGTGCTGGAGGCGGCGGGTATTGCGGTCAAACCGGTCAATAAGCTGTCCGAAGGCCGCCCGCACATCGTTGATATGATTATGAACGACGAGATTGATATAATTATCAATACAATTTCCGACAAGCAGAGTTTCGAGGACTCCTATGCGATCCGCCGCGAGGCTCTGCAACATGGAGTCACCAACTACACGACCCTGGCGGCGGCGCGCGCGGCGCGCGAGGCCCATGGCCACATTCTGGATTTTAACGTCGATCGCTTGCAGGACTTGCATCGGGAGATTCGCGAATGAACAAGGTACCCATTACCACGGAGGGGGCCGAGAAATTAAGGGCGGAGTTGCACCGTCTGAAGACCGTTGAGCGCCCGCGAATCATCAAGGCGATCGAGGAGGCGCGCTCGCACGGCGACCTGTCGGAGAATGCCGAGTATCACGCCGCCAAGGAACAGCAGGGATTTATCGAGGGACGTATCGCCGAACTTGAGACCAAGTTCGCCCATGCCCAGATTATCGATCCCGTTACCATAAAAGTCAGCGACCGCGTGGTTTTCGGAGCGACCCTGGACTTGATCGACGAACACGGCGGACAGGAAGTGACGTATCAGATCGTCGGCGAATACGAGGCCGATATTTCCGAGGGAAAAATCTCCATCAGTTCCCCCATCGCGCGGGCGTTGATCGGCAAGGAATTGGGCGACGCGGTCGAAGTCGAAGTGCCGGACGGCGTGCGCCGCTACGAGATCCTGGCCATCCGCTACATTTAACTTTTTTCACCGCAGAGACGCAGAGAACGCAAAGAGAATATTAAATATGTGTTGATTTTCTGGCGCGAAGCGTCATTCTCGTTATTGTTTTTTCTTTGCGCCTTTGCGGTGAAAAAGCCGTTCTTGCGACTGCAATTCGAGACCTGATCCCATGACCCGGCCCAAACCCAAGCGCGCCTGGTTGCGCGAACATCTCGATGACATTTTTGTCAAACGGGCGCAGAAAGAGGGCTATCGTTCCCGCGCAGTATACAAACTTATGGAAATCGACGAGCGCGACCGGCTGTTCCGGGCGGGCCAGACCGTGGTGGACCTGGGCGCCGCCCCCGGCGGCTGGTCGCAATATGCCCGGAAACGCGTGGGTACGCGCGGTCGGGTGGTGGCGCTCGATGTTCTGCCGATCGTACCCCTCCCGGGTGTGGACGTGATTCAGGGCGATTTTACCGAACAGGCGGTGTTAGGCTCATTATTGGACCGCCTGGGAGGTAAAGCGGTCGATCTTGTAATCTCGGACATGGCCCCCAATATGAGTGGTATAACGGTGAGCGATCAGCCGCGGAGTATTTATCTTGCAGAGCTTGCACTGGATTTCGCCGCGGAAGTCCTGCGGCCGGGTGGAGGTTTCCTGGTAAAGGCCTTTCAGGGAGAAGGGTTTCGTCCTTTCCATCAGCAAATGCAATCCCGGTTTGAAAAGCTCGTGTCGCGCAAACCGCGGGCCTCCCGACCACGCAGCCGCGAGATTTATCTGCTGGGCCGGGGCTTTATAGGGGCGTAAAAACGGCTGCTCGGTGCCGCTCCTGGCGAATTTGTATCGCGGCGGCTATCGTAGGAGAATGTGAGGTAGAACGACGCTTGAAAGAGGTAGATCTTGAATAATCTGACAAAGAATTTGTTGCTGTGGCTCGTCATCGCGATTGTGTTGATGTCGGTGTTCAATAATTTCGGCGCCCGGCAAGCGGCCGCGCCGCCGCTTGAGTACTCGGAGTTTATCCAGAAGATCCGGCAGGGCGAGGTGGAGAAGGTATCCATCCAGGGCCGTGAGATCATCGGCAAGTTCAAAAACGACGAGAAATTCACCACGTACTCGCCGGGCGACCCCGGGCTGATCGGCGACCTCCTGGAGAACGGCGTCATCATCGAAGCCAAACCGAAGGAAGAACCCTCGCTGCTGCTCACTATCTTTATTAATTGGTTCCCGCTGCTGTTGCTGGTGGGCGTGTGGATTTTCTTTATGCGCCAGATGCAGGGCGGGGTCGGCGGGCGCGGCGCCATGAGCTTCGGTAAGAGCAAGGCGCGCATGCTCTCCGAGGAGCAGAACAAGGTCACCTTTGACGACGTGGCCGGCGTGGAAGAGGCCAAAGAAGAGGTCGCGGAACTGGTTGAATTTCTGCGCGACCCGGCCAAGTTTCAGAAGCTCGGCGGGCGTATCCCGCGCGGCGTGCTCATGACCGGGGCGCCCGGCACCGGCAAGACCTTGCTCGCCAGGGCCATCGCCGGTGAGGCCAAGGTCCCGTTTTTCTCCATCTCCGGTTCGGATTTCGTCGAGATGTTCGTGGGCGTGGGCGCCTCGCGCGTGCGCGACATGTTCGATCAGGCCAAGAAAACACGCGCCCTGCATCATCTTTATCGATGAAATCGACGCCGTCGGCCGTCAGCGCGGCGCGGGCTTGGGCGGCGGCCACGACGAGCGCGAACAGACGCTGAACCAGTTGTTGGTGGAGATGGACGGTTTCGAGGGCAATGAAGGCGTCATCGTGATCGCCGCCACCAACCGTCCGGACGTGCTCGACCCCGCGCTTTTGCGCCCCGGCCGTTTCGACCGCCAAGTGTACGTGCCGCTGCCGGATATCCGCGGACGCGAGCTGATCCTCAAGGTGCACATGCGCAAGGTGCCGATCTCCGAAGACGTGGATCCGAGTATTCTCGCCCGCGGGACGCCCGGTTTCTCCGGCGCCGATCTCGCCAACCTCGTAAACGAGGCGGCGTTGTTTGCCGCGCGCGCCAACAAGCGTCTGGTGGACATGGATGACTTCGAGAAGGCCAAGGACAAGACCGTCATGGGCGCGGAACGGCGCTCCATCGTGATGCCGGAGAAAGAGCGCATGAATACGGCGTATCACGAGTCCGGGCATACGGTGGTCGCGAAGACCCTGCCCAATACCGATCCGGTGCACAAGGT
>WGFP01000058.1 GCA_015492195.1 Acidiferrobacterales bacterium | reverse complement strand
TCACGCTTTCGCAGCAAGACGGATCAGGCAAAGGTGTTGCAGGGTCTGGCGCAGGGCTCCGTGGATATTGTGATCGGCACCCACCGCCTGTTGCAGAGCGACGTGCGTTTCAAGCGGCTGGGGCTTTTGATTCTCGATGAAGAACACCGTTTCGGCGTGCGCCAGAAAGAACGCCTGAAGAAGCTGCGCAGCGAGGTGGATATCCTGACGCTCACCGCCACACCGATACCGCGTACATTGAATATGGCGCTTACCGGTCTGCGCGACATTTCCATCATCGCCACCGCGCCGGAAGGGAGACTGACAATCAAAACGCTTGTAAGCGAATGGAGCCGCGGCCTGATCCGGGAGGCCTGCCTGCGGGAGATACGACGTGGCGGACAAGTGTATTATCTCCACAATGAAGTTCGCACCATTGATAAGGCGGCACGCCGGCTGCAAGAACTGGTGCCCGAGGCCGAAATCCGGATCGCCCATGGACAAATGCCTGAGCGCGAACTGGAACGCATCATGCTGGATTTTTATCACCAGCGGTTTCATATCCTGGTGTGTTCGACCATCATCGAATCCGGGATCGACGTGCCGTCCGCCAACACCATCATCATCGAACGGGCGGACAAATTCGGCCTTGCCCAATTACATCAATTGCGCGGGCGTGTCGGCCGTTCCCGCCACCGCGCGTATGCGTACCTGTTGATTCCGGGATGGAATGTCATTACCGAGGACGCCCGCAAACGGCTCGAGGCCATCGAGTCGCTGGGCGAGCTTGGGGCGGGGTTCACCCTCGCTTCGCATGACTTGGAGATCCGGGGGGCGGGCGAACTGTTAGGAGAGGCTCAGAGCGGGGAAATAGACGAGGTGGGGTTTACGCTGTATTCAGAGCTGCTTAACCGTGCCGTGAAATCACTACAGGCGGGGCAAATCCCGGAGGACGCCGGCGGGCCCGCACACAATGTAACGGAAGTGAATCTCCATGCGCCGGCGCTGCTGCCCGAGGACTATTTGCCGGATGTGCACATGCGCCTCATCCTCTATAAGCGCATTGCCGGCGTTTCCAATCTTGAGGCGCTACAGGAATTGCAGGAAGAGCTGATTGACCGGTTCGGCCTGCTTCCCGAAGCGGGAAAACTGCTTTTCAAGGCGACGGAGATCAAGATTCGCGCCACGCCGCTCGGCATTCGCAAGATTGACGCCGCCAAAAAAGGGATACGGATTGAATTCATTGAGCAACCGAATATCGACCCGGGCGTTATTCTCCGCCTGCTGGATTCCGAACCCGGGGTCTACAGACTCGACGGGCCAAACCGGTTACGGATTGTGGAGGAAATGCCTGATGTAGAGGATCGAATCAGCGCTCTGCGCAAACTTCTTGATCTACTTGCACGCGAGAACGAAGTAGCAAGATGATGTTTTCCCTAACCCCGTCATTCCGGCGAATGAGACTGTGTGAAAACTCGTAAATGAACATGCCTAGTGTCATGCCGGCGGAAGCCGGCATCCAGCACTCTTTGATTTTATTGATGCGTGTCGTCTGGACTCCAGCTTCCTGTCACCCCGGACTTGATCCGGGGCGGAGTAACGATGGGTTTTCACACATCCTCGAATGCCGGAATCCAGACTACCGTTACACTCTCATTGACCATGCTACTTCCACTACAAAAAACTTTATCACAACAAATCAGGATACAAATCCCGCCATTGTGGATTCATCTCCTCTATCACCTTTATCTTCCAGGCCCGCTTCCAGTTCTTAATCGTTTTTTCCCGCTGAATGGCTGATTCCATCGTTTCATGTACCTCATACCAAACCAAGGTATGTACACCATATTTCTTGGTAAAGCCTTCAATTACATTATTCTTATGCTCCCAAACCCGCTTCAACAGAGTGGAAGTCACACCTGTGTATAAAGTTCCATTTCGTTTACTGGCTAAAAGATACACACATGGCTGTCGCTCCATAACGCCCCCTTGTCGTCATCCCTGGATTCCGGCATTCGCCGGAATGACATAATTATAAATCCGGAAACAACGCCTCTTCAAAACCCAGCAGGCGGATGTCCCTGAGGCGCATGGGAAACAAAATCCCGTCCAGATGATCGACCTCATGTTGCACAACCCGTGCATGAAAACCGGAAACCGTACGGTCGATGGGCTTGCCTTGCTGGTCAAAGCCGGTGTAGCGCAGGTTCTTGTAGCGACTCACCAAACCACGCAGGCCAGGCACGCTTAAGCACCCCTCCCAGCCGTCCTCCATCTCCTCCCCTATCGGCTCCAGCTGAGGGTTGATCAAAACAGTGGTCGGAACCGGTTCTACTTCCGGATAGCGCGGGTTGGATTCGACGCCGAATATCACGACCCGCTGGGATACGCCGATCTGTGGGGCGGCGAGGCCCGCGCCGTTTTGTTCCACCATGGTGGCAAACATATCGGCGATCAGGCTGTCCAGCTCCGGTGTGTTGAAGTTTTCCACGGGGGCGGCCTTACGGTACAGCAGCGGGTCGCCCATTTTCAGAACGCGTCTCGTCGGCATCGGACCAGCACTCGAATTCGAATCAGAAATCAGACATACTATAATTATGCGCCACCATCAATGGAAACGGACATGCAACGGATTTTCGTCATATTTTTTATGATCTTCCTGCCCTGGCTGCAGACACACGCCGCCACCACGACCACGCCTGCTCCCACTTATACGGTGGAAGTACTGGTATTTGAAAACCGTTTACCCCATCTGGAAGGCGGTGAACTATGGCTGAAGGATGGGCTTGAACCGATGACATCCGACCTTTCCGACGCCATCCGTCCCAAAGATGCGCCGCTGTCCGGATCGGCGCTCTCCGAGGCGGCGGCTATCATACAAAACGACGGGGACTACCGCATCCTGGCGCACAAACGTTGGGTACAAAACGCCGAAGCGAAATCCACCACAAAACCAATTCGGATAAACAGCGCGGATATGAAGCTGGATGGGGTCTTAAAGTTTTACCTAAGCCGCTTTCTACACGTGAATCTCGATTTAACGCTGAACGAGTCACAAAGAGGATTTTTCGGGGATCCGACTGAAGCTTCCCAGCAGACGTATCAAATCAAAAGCCGGCGCCGGATCAAAAGCCGTCAAATCCACTATTTCGACCACCCCAAGTTCGGCGCCTTGGTGTACATTGAGCCGGCGAAATAGATCCTCACCCCTCACTCTTCACCACCATCGGTATCGCTTGCTCCAGTAATACGCGAACCGTAGCCATACCCGTCTCCAGATTCTTCTCGATTTCCTTCAAGCTAACCTCTTTCTTAACTTTTCCCGCCGCCGGGTTTACGACTACCGCCACGGAGGCGTAACACAGTTCAAGCTCTTTCGCCAAACCGGCTTCCGGCATGCCGGTCATGCCGACGACATCGCCGCCGTCGCGTTCGATGCGCGCGATCTCAGCGGCGGACTCGAAACGCGGGCCCTGGGTGGCGGCGTAGGTGCCGGACTCCGCCGCTTCCAGCTTGGCCTGCCTGGCCGCTTCGACCAGCATCCGACGCAGTTCCTCACAGTAGGGATAACTGAAATCGATGTGCGTGACTTGCTTGAGCTCGCTTCCGAAAAACGTATGGGCGCGTCCGTATGTATAATCAATAATCTGATCGGGAAAGACGAGTGTTCCGGGTTTCAGATAATCGCGAGAGATCCCCCCGACCGCATTAACGGCAATCACCCTGGTCACGCCGGTTTCCTTGAGCGCCCAGATATTGGCCCGGTAATTGACCTCGTGCGGGGGGATGGTATGCCCAGGCCCATGGCGCGGGAGAAACACCACCTCCCGTCCACCCAACTGGCCGTACACCATCGGCGCGGACGGTTCGCCATAGGGCGTCCGGACCACTTCGCGCCGCGTGATCTTCAGATTCTTGAGGTTGGTCAGGCCGCTGCCGCCGATGATCCCGACTGTTGTCATGCTCCCTCCGCTTCGGCATAGATACCCGGTGCATTGCGCAGATAGCCTTTATAGTCCATGCCGTAGCCGAATACATAGCGGTTCGGGACCTCGAGTCCGGCAAATTCGACCTTGACGTCGTGGGTCCGTTTTCTGTTTTTGATCACGAGCACCGCTTTGTACACTTCACGCGCCTTATCAGACCGATAGCGCGCCTCGATCCCCGCCAATGTCGCGCCCTCATCCAGAATATCATCGATCAGCAATACAACTCGGCCTTCCGGGTTCTGCATGGGAGCAACGTGCCATTTCAGCTGTCCGCCATGCAGGCTACGACCGTAACGGGTGGCATGCACATAGTCGATCTGAAAAGGAAACTGCAATTTGGGAAGGAGTTTACCAAAAGGGACGACCCCGCCGGTCATGATGCACACCAGGAGGGGATCCACATCGGCGAGTTTCTGCGTAATCTCTGAGGCCATTCTGTCCAGCACGGTCTCGACTTCCTTGGCCGAATACAGGCAATCCGCTTGTTGTAGGATCCTCCATGCCTGTTGTGCGGTGATCGGATTCAAGCGGATCTTTTATTTATGTGTATATAGCTAGTAAGTAAACGTAACGGTGTCATCGTCCATGGCCTTGCTGATGACATAGGCAGCACCGACGGTTTCTTCAATTTCAGGGATCAGTTCATTGCCCCACAACTCCAGGGTCGGTGTACAGACTTTGAACTTCACACCCGCCTCATGGGCGTCCTTGATGTAATCGTACACCGTCTTAGGGTTATCCGCCTTCACGTGGATTTTATCGGCCACGCCCTTGATCGCCAATTCTCCGGCACGCGCCGTCAGGACCACTTCCACGTCATACTCCATCGCCGCCGCCACGGTCGCCTGGAAAAACGGCGCGCCCAGCTCCGCCGGATCAGTCGGATCGGTATTCACCATGATTACCATCAGCTTGTTGGCCATCGGGGTTCCCCAAAAACACCCAATATATCGCTTATTAACCTCACCACCCGCGAAGGATTATAGTTGCCCGTATTCAGGAATAGCTACATATCTATAGTTTTAGATCCTTAATATAAGACCGGAATTTATTCTTCAAATCCGGGTGCTCCAAAGCATACTCCACGGTAGCCTGCAAGTAACCGAATTTGCTGCCGCAATCATAGCGCTTTCCGGTAAATTCATAAGCCAATATGGTTTCATGTTTAAGAAGGGCCCCGATTGCATCGGATAACTGTATTTCGCCTCCAGCACCGGCCTGCACTTTCTCAAGTTGAGCAAATATAGTCGGCGTCAGAATATAGCGCCCCACCACCGCCAGCGTCGAAGGGGCTTTATCTGGGGCGGGTTTTTCGACAATCGCTTCCATGCGACTCACCCCCGGTTCCATTGGCGTAACCTGGACGATTCCATAATGTAACGTTTCTTCGCGCGCAACATTCTGCACGCCAATAACCGAGCACCCATGTTTAGCATGAAGATCGATCATCTGTTTCAAGGCGCTCGGCTCGCCACGAATCAAGTCATCGGCAAGAATCACCGCAAAGGCATCACCCCCAACAACCTGCTTGGCGCGTAAAACGGCATGACCCAGCCCCAAGGCTTCCGCCTGCCGGATATATACACAAGATACATTGTTTGGCAGGACATTGCGGACGATATTTAATAAATTACTCTTGCCCTTGGCGCTCAATTCGACTTCTAATTCATACGCTTTGTCGAAGTGATCCTCGATCGAACGCTTATGGCGTCCGGTAACAAAGATCAATTCATCGATCCCCGCCGCAATCGCCTCCTCCGCTGCATATTGGATAATCGGCTTATCCACAACCGGCAGCATTTCTTTCGGGCTCGCTTTGGTTGCGGGCAGAAACCGGGTCCCCAGGCCGGCAACAGGAAAAACGGCTTTAGTTATACGTTTCATCCGCCGGACCCAATATTGAACAATTTACTCATACCCTGCGCCCAATGCCTTGATATTCGAAACCCTCATTATGCATATAAGCCGGATCATACTGATTTCTCCCATCAAAGATGATGGGGTTTTTCATTACTTTCTTCATCAGCGCAAAATCCGGATAACGGAAGGGCTTCCATTCCGTGACAAGAATCATGGCATCCACTCCTTCAAGCGCGTCATACTGGCCTTCAACAAGCTCAAGACTACCAGTTTTGAACCAAGAAGATGGGAGTTCACGTCTCGCTGCCGACATGGCAGCCGGGTCATGGGCCTTGACCCGGGCCCCGGCGCCGATCAGCTTTTCCAGAAGCGTAATAGAGGGCGCCTCGCGCATATCGTCTGTGCCCGGCTTAAAGGCGAGACCCCAAAGACCGAAGGTGAGATTCTTCAGATCTTCGCCAAAGTACTTGGTGATTTTCTCAAATAAAACAAGTTTCTGTGACTCATTCCTGGCCTCGACTGCCTGAAGCACCAGTGGATCAATTCCATGTTCGTAGGACATGCGTATCAGGGCTTTGATGTCCTTTGGAAAACAAGATCCCCCATAACCCGATCCTGGATAAATAAAGGAATACCCGATTCGGGAATCGGAGCCGATGCCTTGTCTGACGCTCTCGACGTCAACCCCCATGCGATCGCACAAACCGGCGATTTCATTCATAAATGAAATCTTGGTGGCAAGCATGGCATTAGCCGTATACTTGGTCATTTCCGCTTCTTTCACGCCCATGAAAAGCAGGCGCTCATGCGTGCGCATAAAGGGCATATACAGATCATGCATGATTTTCCGGGCGCGCTCGCTGTCTGTCCCGATAATAACGCGGTCCGGCCGCATGAAATCCTCGACAGCGCCCCCTTCTTTCAGAAACTCGGGATTGCTCACCACATCAAATGGAACACCCAATGAGCGTTGCTGCAGTTCTTGCTGAATCGCAGCCCTAACCCTGTCTGCCGTCCCCACCGGTACGGTTGATTTATTAACAATTACGCTATAG